>JBGPHY010000694.1:0-3509 GCA_041484625.1 Terriglobia bacterium
AAAAACTCCGGGATGGCTGAAGCGACCCGGTTCCAATTGGGAATCAGGGGCAGTCCCAGAGGATCCTGGGTGAATTCCTCTGCCGCCTGTTCCAAGCTCTTGGCGAATGTGGCCACCGCTAATTCTTCAGAATGCCGGTCAAAGTGGAGGCCGTTTAACATGGCATCAGCGTAATGTCGGGCCATCGTGTCCTCAGCCATGCGGACATAGCGAACTCCCAGACTTCGGAAGTGACCTTCCACAAACACCAGGCCCTCAGCAGCCAAGGTCCGGAACAACGACTTCGCAATATCGGCAGCCATGCGGCGCAGTCCTCTGGTAGCATCGTCTTCGGAGAGGGATTGATGTTTGTGCTCGTAAGAATCAGCCAGATCGACCTGACAAATCCGGGACACGGCACAGTTCCGGAAGATTTCGGCAAGCACCCCAACCTCCAGACCCCAGTCTCCGGGAATGCGGTTCACCCTGGCCAGGTTGGCCTTCATGGCAAATTCACCTGCAAGAACATAACGAAAGCTGTCCAGGAATTCGAGGAAAGGGACGCCGGGTGTCATGCTTTCCAGAGCCCGAATCAAGGGGGTCATGAACAGGCGAGTGACCCGGCCATGCATCCGATCGGTCACCCGGGCATAGTAGCCTTTGCAGAATTCAAATCCCAAATTGGGATTCACCACAGGATAACAGAGCCTCGCCAACAGATGCCGGTCATATTTCTGGATATCGCAATCGTGCAGAACAATGACATCGCAATCACCCAAGGCCAGCAGATATCCATAAGCCAGCCAACAGGACCTGCCCTTCCCATCGTTTCCGGCAGAAAGACTTCGCTCGTCCAGCAACTGGAAGAGGCTCTGAATACGTTCGCTGTCAATCCACAGCAACGTCACTCGGCCGGGAAACCCGTTCAACAGCGAGGCCACATACCGATGTTGCTCCCGTGTGGCCTTGTCCAGCGCCAGAACAACATGCCGAAGGTATCGGACCTTCTTAAGCTCTGCCAGAATCTGAAGCATTGCAGGGGTTTCAAATTCAGAAGAAAGAGCGGGCAGAACTAACCCTATGGAGGTATTTTCGGAGAATTTCTCTAACTCCCCCTCGATCCTGGCAACGTCATTTCTATTCAAACGATGGAGCGTTGTGACTACTCCACTCTGGTAAAAGTCTGACATCGGCTTTCCCTCCTGCAGGCGGAGGATAGACGGCTTCCGAGGTGGATAACAATACAGGCTGTGGGGGATTTTTCAGGAAAAAAGCTGGTAGGGGTTGGTTAGGGGTCTGAAGGCCATTGGCCGCCTCGATTCATCCAGCCAACACACGAGATTAAGTTTAAAAAGGCAGGACAGGGCTGGTGGATCTGGACACCAGGGCGATTGCATCTTAAGCATTCGATTTTTCAGGGTGTCCAGCGCACCGCAAGGCGGTGCAAGCGATTAGCCGGGGGTAGCGCAATGCTTTTGTTGCACTACCCCCGGTAAAGGACCCTCTCATTTTTTTCCAAAAGCACCCTGAAAGGGTGGAGGAGAAGTGGAGATCGTCTTTGGGCTCTGGGCGGGAGTACTGGGAATCTGCATGGCATTGATGGTGGGCAGCCTTGCAACCATTCAGTATTTTGGTTTTTCTGGGATTAGCGACCGTTACCCGGGAATACCAGGATGAATTGAAACTGAAAGAAAGCCTGCCAGTGGCCTTTTTTCTGGCGGGCCTGATCGTTCTGGGAAGGATGCAAAGCTGGTGGTTGGGGCCCGCGATCAGCCGTCTCGAGGCCTTCCCCTTGTTCCTTGGAGCAACCACACTGACGGCAGTCACCGACAATGCTGCCATCACCTACCTGGGTTCACAGCTTTCCAACATCTCAAACGAATTCAAGTATGCGCCGCCTATGCCGCCCCTTCCAGTATCTGGTTCACGTGGTGCCGCAAGTGGCGAAGGTAGTCTCTAATTACAAACTCCAGCGGCACTGGCTCTTCTTTGCCGATATTGCATGGCGAAGAGAATGCGTCTGGGGGGATGCGCTCGATGACATCGCTCAAGTGACGGTTGTAGGCAGACCAGAGTGCGACCAGCCCCGCCCATTCCGATTCATTGTATCGCTGGATCCTGACCCAATCGTTTTGGCTGTATTGAGGGAACGTGGCAGCAGCATTGTAGGAGGCTCTCACAAATCGCTGGTGGTTATTGGCGGCCGAATCGATCAGATGGCCTAAGATCTCCTTCTTGGACCACTTGTCCGGATTGTCGCTTGACGAGAGTTCATCAGGCTTCATGCGAGCCAAGAGACTTGAAGCTTCGTTGACCGTGATTTTGATCTCACGTGCAATATCTTTCATGCTGGCTTCCTTTCTTTCATTTCGCACCATAACCATCATTGGGCGAACCATCATGCCCGTTGCCGCGATGGAGTCCTCGTCTTAAAGGGCTTATTTTGTGCCTGGAAAAGTGGTTCTAAGGGCGACATTCTACCCCTTTTCACTGGAATATACTCGAGTATCGACTGATTGGCTTGGTCCGACCCCATTTTCACCCGAGGGGCGCAGTTTCAAACTCGACGATAGACCTCTCGGCGATGTCGAATGTAGTGAACGATTACCTGCCTGGCTGCTTTGTCAACCCCGTAGACAACGCGATAATTTCCGACACGTACCCGGTATAACTGTTCCGTGCCAGCCAACTTGGTTGCCTGGTCTGGGAACGGGTCATCACTCAGGGCTTCGATGCGCTTCATTATCCGCGCCACCATCGATTTCGGCAATGGGCGCAGGTCTTTCTCCACAGATGGCTTGAGAACAACCTTATGAGTTGCCATCTTTTCTCAGCCGTCGCTTCATCTCCTCCAAGGGAATCGGCTCTTCAGATCGGCGTTCGGCTACTATCGCCAAGTCATGTAAGTCTTCCATCAATTTCTGATACCGTCTCAGTGGCAGAATGATTCCCGTCTTCCTGCCCTTGGCATCAATCACGAACTGCTCTTGTAAAGAAGCCATTTTTGGCGCTCCCTCCGTTGCTTCGATAGACCCACTCTGCTGACATTATACGCTTGTCAGGGAATTGCCGTGCAGGTCGCATTATCAACGGACGTTTCGAGCTAGAACTGGCTAACGAAAAGATCACCGGCTCGAGGAACGAGGGTCCGGTGGATCGTTTTGTTGGGCAAGTCGCTGTTTGCGCGATCCGATTTTACCGACGCGCAACACGTTTTTTGTTTTTGACCTTTTATTTTACCACCTTCGTGTCGGGTCGATTCTCTCCTGCTCGTTACCATTTTCGAATACGGCCAGAAGCACGAAAGCCGATTGCACGAGCTCTCGTCGAGATCTTGGAAACCAGACTCTCGGTAATTCATGCCCCCCAATTAATATATGAAATCATGGGAAAAAGGACAGGACTGTCGATAGCCGAAATCGCTGCAGTTTACCACAGCTCCCACACGCATTACTGGTATGTATCGAAATTGGCATCACACTTTTCGGAGACGAGCCAAAAATCTCCTTGCTTTTTCCCCTTTGGCTTCT
>JBGPHY010000695.1:0-3508 GCA_041484625.1 Terriglobia bacterium
CGTAAACAGTCAGAAATCGGTATTGATTGAGGTGAGGAAAACGAGTGGAAACAAGTGAACGGTGGGATAATTTGCTAACACGTTTGCTAACACTAACAACAAGAACCAGCAAGAAAGAAGAAGAAAGACCAAGAAGAACCAGAAGGTAAGTCACTGAACAAGAAGAAAGACCAGGGAACAAGAAGAAACAAAAATTGATCTCATAACCCAAAGGTCGCGGGTTCAAATCCCGCCCCCGCAACCAATCCTTCCTCCTCCGGCTTCCCTGTTAAGCTCTTACCCAGCATCGCGTTACCAGCTAATTTACATATTCCTTGTCCCTTGCTTCTGCTTCGTCATCATCGTCTTCCGCTAGCATTCCGCTAGCAATAGCTTTCTGTCGCCCTTCCTTTATCGCCTTCTGGAGTCTATCAGATGCTTCTTCCCTGACTTTTGGAAATAAGTGCCCGTAGGTATCAAAGGTAACTTGAATACTGGAATGCCCCAATTGATCAGATACATATTTAGGGTATTGTCAACTTGGGGAAAATTCTCCCAATTCTGGGGCGATACCAGCCTGCACTGGAACCAAAAATCAATAACTTAGAGGCTGACAAACGTCCACGCCAGAACTTGAAATGGATTAACTTGACAGTACCATCCAATGGGTTAAGGATTCCGCCAGCCTGAAGCGAATTCTGGAAAGCGGCCTCGAAAATGTCACGGTCATGGTTGCCGACGGCCTATACGACATAGCCGAACCCATTTGCATGCGGAAAGGAAGGAATGTCGTCCTTCGTGGAGCCAGCAGCGATCCCACCAAGGCGGTCTTGAGGGGGAAGTGTTTCCTTGTGGGAAATCCCGGCGACGACCTGCTGAGGATTGGCAAGGTCGAAAATGTGACAATCGCAAATCTCACGTTTACCGAATGCCGGTCTTATGGGATTAAAGTTGAAGCAGAAAACTTCCCCAAGCACGTGCACATCTACAACTGCCACTTCAAAGATATTGGGATTCGGATGATCAAGGGCTCGACATCCCAGGAAGGAATGGCGGTAGGAGGTTCGATCAAGTATTGCCGGTTCGAGAATACGAAAATCCCGCCCCGCGCATGGCTCTTCGAAGGAGACTAAATCACCGCTATCGACATGATGGCGCTGGATGAGTGGGAGATCAGCGACAATTTCTTCAAAGATATCAAAGGACGAAATGGCGGGGCGCGGGGTGCCGTGTTCATCTGGGTGCGTTCGAGAAATGTGACGGTCGAACGAAACGCCATCGTGAATTGTGACAGAGGCATATCCTTTGGGAATCCGTCCGGATCCAGCAATTACGTTCCCGGGCAGGAGCATATCCGGGACAGCATCATCAGGAATAACTTCATTGTCCCGGGGCCCGATGCAGGCATCGAGTTGTGGTGGGCCGATCGTGTCAAGGTCTACAACAACACGATCTGGCGCGAAGACGCAGAAGGTCCTGGATTGCGTGGAGGGACCGACGAGTGGAAAATCACTCATATTGACGTCGCTAACAACCTGGTGCGCGGCGCCAACATGCTCACTGGGGATGTGAGACTGCGGAGTAACTTCTTCTTCGGCGATCTTCCCATTGATGTGGTCGATCCACGCTCCGGAGATCTTCGCCTTGCCTCCTTCTCAGAGAAAGTGGTGAACAAAGGAACACCGCTGCTGGAAGTGGTCGACGATTTTGATGGGCAACCAAGAGAGTTTGCCCCGGACATTGGTGCCAGCGAGTTCAAGGAAGGAAGATAGTGAGTTGAGACCAATCCATGAATCCCCCAGAGAATGACCTCCCCTTTCTACCTCAACTTGCCGGGAGGGGGGTTGGCAGCATTCGATTTCATTCCACGATTTTGGTTTAACCACTGACCCCTGAGGAGTCCCGCGGATTGCTGGATACTAGCCCGTTTTGAAGTAGGTACCCTCGTAAACGCTAGCCCGTTTTCAAGGACTTATTGGCTTTAGGACTGGGAAGATCGTGTTCTCGCCCGCGATCAAGGACAGCCAGTGTCCGATTTGGCCGTTAACCGGGCAGAATCCAAAACGATTGGGCGATACGGAGTCAAAGCACGGCTCTGAATGCGCGGTGTTTTGACGTGCGCTTCCTGTCCACTGCGGACGATACGTGCGACCTTCGACTTGGCCTTCTGATCCACGCATTGTTCCCAGCAGCGTCTGGCGAACTATAGACGAGCCATTGACGAAGTATTGCTTGACCCCGTCTTTCGTTTTTGCTAACGTTTGCTCGTCAGTTTCAAGGTGCTCACCTTCAATCGGTGAGTGAAAAGGGAAGCGGGTTAAAATCCCGCGCGGTCGCGCCACTGTGAACAGTAAGCGGGCTGGCAATGTTCAGGCCACTGTTGAATCCTTCAATGGGAAGGCCGCCAGAACGCGATGACCTGTAAGCCAGGAGACCTGCCTTGAGACTGGGTGGCTCACCCACGCTTCGCATGAGAGCGGTTGGTGCAAAGTGACGAGTCGAACTTCCTCGAATCGTTTTCCTTTCTCTTCCCATTCCTCTCATTTCAGCAATCTGCAAGGCGTGACATTGCCGGCAGCCCGCAGTTTGTTCTGTCGGCATCAAGCCATCGTCTCATGTTCGTTCACGTCCACCTCACTAACCAGGTGTTCCGGACGCACGGGAAGCGCGGTGCAAATCCGCCACTGCCCTCGCAACTGTAAGCGGCAACGAAATCCGTAGATCATAGCCACTGTCGCACAAAGACGGGAAGGCACGGAGAGTAGGAATCACGGCTGCAAGTCAGGAGACCGGTCTGGAGCACTTCTTCTTATCCTCCGCAGGGGAGGAGAAAGGATCGTTTTCATGAAGTCAAAAATCATGACCACTGTTTTTCTGTTGATATTCGCGCTGACAGGCAGGGTTTCGGCGGACCAGGTTCCAATGATGCTGACAGGACGCATCACCGATCCGCAGGGCGGCGCTGTGGCCGGCGCCCAGGTCACTCTCTACACTCGTGATAGTACGATCCCTTTTCGATCGACGACGGACGGTAACGGCAGTTATCGCTTCGAGCGTTTGCGGCCAGGCGTGTACCTCCTCGAGGCCGAAGCGCCAGGTTTTGGGCGTTCCGCGACTCAGGAGATCACTCTCTCGGAAGGGAAGCCCGCCACCCGCGATGTTGGTCTGACTCTGGCAGGCCATCATGATGAGATCGTAGTCATTGCCTCAGGAACCCCTCAATCGGTGGATGAGGTGTCTAAGGCCGTGACTACGATTGACTCCCAAGAGATCGATAGTCGAGATGAACTGTCCGTCTCTGAAGCGCTCCGTAATGTGCCCGGGTTGCGCGTACAGCAACTGGGAGGTCCGGGTGCTTTCACGAATATCAAGATCCGAGGCTTGCGCAATGAAGACACGGCGGTGCTCATCGACGGCCTGAGGTTCCGGGACGCTGCCGCGCCCCAAGGAGATGCTTCGAGTTTCATTGAAGATTTGCTGGTTTCCAATGTGGACAGACTCGAAGTCTTGCGCGGATCCGGCTCTTCGC
>JBGPHY010000696.1:0-3498 GCA_041484625.1 Terriglobia bacterium
ATGCAGGTTAAGTTTGAACGGACCTTCTCCAATGGTCTGGGAGTTTTAGCCTCTTACACACGTTCCAAATCGATTGATGATGCCAGCGACGATTTTGGTGGGAGCGGGGTGCAGGATATCAACAACCTTCGGCTGGAACGGGCCGTGTCGAGCTTTGATTACCCGCAACGACTGAGTGTGGGTTACGTCTGGGCATTGCCGATTGGCAAGGGCCGGCGATTGCTCTCCTCCGCACAAGGAGTAGCGCAGGTTTTGCTGGGCGGCTGGGAGACCTCGGGTATTGTGGTGATGCAATCCGGGGCTCCGTTCACAGTCCGTTCTGGCCGTGACCGGGCCAATACCTCTTCAGGGCCACAACGGCCAAATCGTGTGAGTGATGGCAAAATCGACAACCCGACACTGGAGAGGTGGTTCGACACCAATGCATTTGTGATGAATGATCTTTATACTTGGGGGAACTCAGGCCGGAATATACTGCGCGGCGACGGCCTCGAGGGGTGGGACGCTTCGGCCATGAAGAACTTCAAAATATGGGAAGCCGTCAGTCTGCAATTCCGGTTCGAGTTCTTTAATGCGTTCAATCACGCGGATTTCTCAAATCCTAATACGAACTTGTCTTCCGGCAATTTTGGAAAAGTTTTTGGGACACGAAACAGTCCGCGAATCGGCCAGGTGGCTCTCAAGGTGATTTTCTAGTTGGGCAGGTCGTGAGATGGGTGCAGAGACCCAAGAAGCCTCTGCACCGTTCTCACCTGCGCATCGTATTGGTGTAACGTTAGGGGTTTGTCCCAAACCAGGGACAAGCAAGATCTGGGAATCCCCTATATGCCTCATCAGTTGACGCCTTCGGTCCCTGCTTTGGAGAGAGGAGTTTTGATGCTAGAGATCCTGGCGAAATCGAGGGGAGGCCTGACGGTCTCCCAACTCGCCCGGAATCTCGGGCTACCCAAGAGCTCGGTTCATCGTATCGCTCTGACTTTCGAACGCGCTGGGTTTCTGCATCTCGACAGAGAATCAGGGCGGTACCGGCTGGGTCTGCATTTGTTTGGGCTCGCCAACATGGCACTCACCGGCGTCAGCCTGAGAGAGCAAGCTGTGCCTTTCCTCCACCGCTTGATGGAGAAAACAGGATTGACAGTTCACATGGCAGTTTTGGAACATGACGAGGCCGTCTTAATTGAAAAGATGCAACCTCTGGGACACCTCAGATTGGCCACGTGGGTGGGTAAGCGCGTGGAGTTGCACTGCACGGCTTTGGGCAAAGCCCTTCTTGCGTATCGTTCGGAAGCAGAGATCGACGATCTGGTCAAAAGACATGGGTTGCTCCGGCACAATGAGAACACCCTCTGTTCAGCCAGAAAACTGAAGGAGAACCTGGTGTTGGTCCGGAAGCTGGGCTATGCGCTGGATGACGAAGAAGAAGAGTTGGGTATTCGCTGCATGGGGGCTCCGATTTTTGACTCGCAATGCAAAGTGGAGGAGGCGATCAGCCTGTCTGGAACCACAAACCAAATTGACCCCAGCCAGTTCAACACTCTGTCGGAGCAACTTAAGCACACTGCCCGAGCCATTTCCGCCCAGCTGGGCTGTCCGGCAGATGTATTACGGGCAGGCACTGAAGTGGATCTACCCAATCAAGTGCCACCAGGGCATTAGACCCCAGATCTGATCTTACTCCCAAGAGAGGACTCCTGTGCTAACATTTCAAGAAGACTTGGGCCTATTTCCCAACATCAAAAAGAATCTTTATGTGGCCGTGGTGTGCGACATTCTCGATGAGCTTGGCTTTCGCTCTCAGGCCATGCATCAACGCCTGCGTCCGCTTCTTTCTGACCGCAAAAGCTGTGGCTTTGTGGGTCGGGCGCGGACCGTTCTCTGGATGGAAATGGACTACGTCGTGGAAGAGGACCCTTACGGCCTGGAGATCGACGCCATCGATTCGCTCAAACCTGCAGATGTGGTGATTCACTCCACAGACTACAGTGGAACCAATGCTCCCTGGGGAGAATTAATGTCCACGATTGCCCAACGAAATGGAGCGGTTGGCTGCGTGTGTGACAGTCAGATTCGCGATTGTGTGCGGATCATCGAAATGGGCTTCCCCGTTTATTGCGCTGGCATTCGGCCGGTTGACTCCAAGGGGTGGGGTCGGGTCACAGCCTATGATGTCCCGATCCGGTGCGGAGAAGTTCTCGTTCATCCAGGCGAGTTGATTTTTGCTGATTTCGATGGAATCGTTGTCATCCCAAAAAAAGTAGAGGGGGAGGCGCTCCAAAAAGCGTTGAAAAAAGTGGGAAAAGAAAATCTCTCACGCAAGGATTTGCTCGATGGCAAGACCCTGCGGGAAGTGTACGACAAGTACGGAGTGCTTTGATAGTAAAAGGACGATTTTCATAAGACCTCAAACCTGAATGACCCACTTGCCAATCATGAAAAATCAAAAAGACCTGAATGACAGAATCTTGTTGGCCGTATGGATCGTCTACTTCCTGACTACCTTCCCGGTATGGTCCCAGGGAACTGCACCTGCGATCAAGATCACCGTGGATCCGAATCAGAGGTTTCAAGAGATCGATGGATTTGGTGTCAATTTCAACGGCCCATATTTCCGTGACACTCAGAAGCCGATGGTGGACATGCTGATTGATGATCTGGGGGCCACTATTTTTCGGCTGGATGCCTACGGATTCGACCTCAGCAACTGGGAGCCCGTCAACGACAACGACGACCCAAACGTTATGAACTGGGAGTACTACAACGACCGTTACTCAATCCCCAATTTCGAAGCCTCATGGGCTGCCGGACGTTATTTAAACTCCAAGGGGGCACGGATTTTATTGACAGCCATTGGGATCGTTCCGGAATGGATGCTGGACGACAAGGCGCCTCCCCCTCGACACAAGGTCTGTTCGAACAGTTCCAAGTCTTCGAGACCCGACCATTTGAACCCGGCAATGTATGAAGAATTTGCGGAGATGCTGGTTTCGATGGCCTTCTACGCACGCCATCGGGCCCACGTGGACTTTGCGTATCTCAGCCCCTTCAACGAAACGGATTGTTATCCTGCTGAAGGGCCTCGGATTGACCCTGAGGAAGCTCCCCAGGTTCTGCAGGTGCTGGCCCGCCGTTTGAAGAAAGAGGGTCTGGGGGATGTCCGGCTCGTGGCAGCCGACCAGGCAATCATTTCCACTGACTATATCGGGCCCATCCTGGAAAACCAGGAATTGATGAAGCAGATTGGCGCATTTTCCCTCCATACTTATGGTGAGGAATCTGTCGGGCCACAGGTGGACCGTGTGTCCCGCAGCCAACACCCTGGTACTGCGGTCTGGTTGACGGAATATGGGGATCTCAGTGATCGGGATAAATCGTTCGAAAACGAATGGAGGAACCAATCGCTGAAGTCGACCGAGCGGGCCTTGCGCGCTCTCAACCAGGGGGCCAGGGCGGCCCTCTTTTGGGATGCCTTCGACAATCTTGAATTGTGCGAGATGCGCC
>JBGPHY010000697.1:0-3498 GCA_041484625.1 Terriglobia bacterium
AGAGAAACAAAAACATCCGGTGGATAATACCGTGCCTGCCAGTCCATGCACACACTGGTATCGAAGGAATACATGCCTTTTGGATTATCCTGCGTCGTCAAAATCGCTGGCACTCGTCATCCGGTTCATTTGCAGTTCATTCCGTAAATGATCGAAATGATCGAAGCGCAGATCAAGGTAATGGCTTGCCTGCACGGCTGTGATCCGATTGCGATCAAGTGCCTCTAGCACCAACTGAACCAAAGGACGCCCTCTTCGGCCCAGCGTCTTGTCGACAGGTGAGGCAAATCCTTTGCGCTTGGGCAGACTGCCAGTATATTTAGCCCATTCTTTTTTCCACCGGTTATATCCATCCCAAGACAGGATACCAGCAGCCCGCAGCCGTGTCGCCATGGCCAATGGCGTTACCCGGAACTTTGCGGCAAGAAAACGCATTTGCTTGATGTCCCACGCCCCTACAGAAACCGCCGTGTTGACTAGAAATGTCGAAAGCATCTCCATAGGAATCAACGCCTCGCTGGCCGCCTCTTCGGCAAACCGTTCGACTTCCAACCAGCTCGACTCATCTCTCGACTCACTCAGAGCTGCATTTTCTTCATGGGAGAGTGCAAGAGCAAGATGAGTCAGTTCATGCAGGAGTGTGAAGCAGCGGGCGGCAGGCGACAATTCCTTGCTATTAATGCCAATGACTGGCAAAGGAAATTTCAAAAGAGATACGCCGCGCGATTGCTCAAGGCTGACCTTGGGAAATTGAAACACCAGCACGCCCAACGATTCGACAGCCTGCCGCCAATGTCCCCAAGCCTTCCATTCCGAGGTCCAACTCTGCTGAATTTCGTCCGTTGTTCCCAAGGCATTTCGCAGCCGATTGCCCACTGTGGCAGGCGATTCGCCTAAATGCGCAGAAATGCTAAATTCGGGCGTTGATGCCTCTAACTCTTCGCTCAATTCCAGTACCACATCCCGCTGCATGGACATAACCCGCAGTGCAAGACGGAATTCCGGCGGCTCAACACCAGGCTTCATGCCAAGAAGGCGACGGTAATCCGCGGATAAAGAAGGAAGGGCTGGCGGCTGAGAGAGAAAAAATGCTCCGAAGGGACGGTGGTAAAACTTGGCAAGCGACATTACTTGCCGCACCGTGGGTTTTGAGTCGCCCCGTTCCCAGGCAAGCAACCGCTCAAGTTTCACGTTTATCCGTTTGGCAACCGGCTCAGGAAGGTAACCGCCCTCTTGCCGCGCCCAAGCGAGCATGATTGGATTGACCTGCGTCGCTACAGTCGTCGCCATATCGATACTATACTCCAACTTTGATCCTGCCCTTCGCCAAAATTCCATCCTGTATTGATGGTACGTTATTCGAACGTTACAATTCCGCCTGGTCGAATGCTAAAATGAAACTCTGCTTCAGACTCTGATGGCGGAGCTGTTTTCTCGCCTCCAGCCGACGATCTCAATGCTGATAGCCAACACGTTCCTGGCCCCGCAAACTAGACAGCGAATAAACCAGTCGCCGGATTCCCATTCCGGATTGGCCACCAGTTGAGACAGACAATACCTGCAACAAAGGTCGCAGGTCGGTTCTGATTGAAGCATAAGACGGTCCTCCTTGTTCTCCCGAATCATTCGTCTGATTCCCTCTTGGGGATTCTTTGTCGCTGATAGATCAAGTTGTTCCGTACCTGAATAGCTGTACATTTGGGTTGTCAAAGATTCAGCAGCGCACTTTGAGCCATTGCTGCAGTAAGCCTTCCACTAGCGCGCTGAATTCTTGCCGTCCGTTTTTCAGGAGTTCGATCTTCACGGCCTGATGAGTCTCCTTGCGAATGTAAGACGTGACCTGTTCGAATCCGGGATCGCTTCGCTTCCCAGGGGGTCGACCTAATCTCTTGACCAGAGATCCACCTAGTGGTCTGTTTTCCTGTTCACTTGGCTCCTGACGTCTGGCAGCTTTCAGCAAGTCTCTATACTTGGTCACGGTAGAATCTCCCTTCCCACATACAGGTAGTCGTCCCAACCCGACGTGGCCCGCGGGTCACTCACTTCCTTGACTGTGACTCCTGTTAACGCTGCCTTTTGGAACGCAACCAGTCGACGAATGCCCGTGTCGAAGACGGGCAAACCAGCCTCTTCTATGGTTGCTCTGGCTTCTTCCCCCTCCCGGCTGGGCTTGGGTGGAATGATGGAGAGCAGGATCCGGTAGCGGCCTGCTCCCAGGGAATCCAATACCTTGATAGTCTGCATCAAGGCATCCAGGGCCAGAGCGTCTGGCGTGGTAGGAAGAACCAGGAGATCACAACCATCAGCCAGGGCCTTAAGGTCGTCCTCCTCAGGCCGGGCTTCCGTGTCAATGACACAGTTTTCATAGTCACGGGCAAATCGCGCCGCCTGCCTTTCATCCACCACACGAAACGAAAGGTGCCCCCGCCGTGCCCAACCCGTGGCACTTCGATTGGGGTCTCCGTCAACCAGCAGAGTGGGCGTCTTGTCTTGCAGATAGGCCGCCAAATGAACTGCCGTAGTGGTCTTCCCTACCCCTCCTTTGAAACTCGCTACGGTGATGATCATGGTGTCCCTTCCATATCTATCTGAAGTGTTGCGTACTTGAAAATCCTCTGGAGTCTCCTTCTGAATTACCCTCAGGAGGAATGCCTTTTCAGGTATTCAGACTTTCCGGTGTCTAGTGAGCCGAGTCTCTGCTAATGATTGAGTTGGCACGGAACCCGAGTCCTCGAGACTCGAAGCGGTAATTGTTCCGGGTGACGAGGAGTACTGTTTCTGAAACTCGCCGAAGGGGAGAATCCCGATACGGCACGCCAGATCAGCCTTGAGCTGACGCTCGGCTACGGAATCAAAAGAGCCCTTGTGCAGAGAGTAGATTCGTTTCCAATAGGCCATTTGCAGCAATTCATCTCTTTTCTTTCGAACCATTCCAGAGAATTCTTGGGAGGTGTAATTGAGGCATATGAACTGGTCCACTGCCTGTTTCCGATACTCCCCATACGCGAGTTCCTGTCTGGCCTGATCGAGTTCCCTTGCTTTTCGAGTTTGACACGCATCTTCTCTCAGCTGGCGTTGACGGCTGGTCTCGAATTGGTCCGGTGGGATGACGTTCTCTCTGATCAGGTGGATGTAAAGCCCCGTGGGATTATAGAAAGCATTTGGCTGCGCGTTTCTCAAGAGATGATCTCCCCATTCTACTTGATCCAGAACCTGCTGGTCTTCAGCTAAATGCGTTAGGAGATGCCGCGCCATCTTCTCTGTGATTCCGCGATGGAGCAAATGGTTAAACAATTCCGGGTCAATGGGGGTTCCCGGTAAAGGATCGTTTGGATCCAAGGTTCTTCTTGATTCGCATTGTGGTGATTTCTGACTCCTTTGAGCCTGCCGCTGATTCTGGTCCCGGTGGAATTTTTCCCCGTGCTGGAAGATGATCTTGTAGCTGTTTCCACTGCTGGTTTCCTCCAGATGTCAGGTAGCCAGATAGCCATGGTTCCG
>JBGPHY010000698.1:0-3498 GCA_041484625.1 Terriglobia bacterium
GGCCCTGACTTCGACTGCAGGTTGGATCCGCCGTCTGGGCGGGAAACGCTGGCAGATGTTGCATCGTCTGATCTACGTGAGCGCCACGGCCGGCGTGGTGCACTACTATTGGCTCGTAAAGTCTGATGTGCGCAAGCCGTTGATGTACGGTACGTTGGTGGGTTTGCTGTTGTTGTACCGGGTCGCATCACGGAGGAATTCCAAGCGAAGACGATCTCCTGTGTGCCAGGCCCGGAAGGATGACACTCTTGTGGCCGCGTCGATCACCAATTTCTTGAATAAGCTCTGAATCTGAACCCAAGCGAGTCGGCAACAAATCTCTATACTCTTCTTGCCTTGTTCTTCCTTTATCTCCCATCGCACGCCAGGGACGCAGAATCCTCCTCTTCTTCAGGGGCGCAATCAAAATTGACGTACAGAGGGGGAGCATCGAAACCCTGGCCCGGTTTCTCCGTTGTACGTCAGGTTAGCCAAGGGGCTTCCGGACTACTTGCATGGTATAATTTCCCAAGGTGAATCCAACGATTATTCGAAATAGAGTTTCGCGACAAGCAAGGAGGAATTGTGTCCATACGACCGATCAAACGAATCATTCAAGCCAAGCCCACCATTGAAGGCGCAGGCGTAAAATTGCGTCGCGGGTTCGGGTTTGGTGAAACCGAGGATTTCGATCCGTTCCTTTTGTTTGACGACTTCCGGAACGAAAGCCCGGACGACTATCTGGCAGGTTTCCCCTGGCACCCGCATCGGGGAATCGAAACCATCACCTACGTCCTTGCGGGTACGGTGAACCATGGCGACAGCCTGGGAAACCAGGGCACCCTGGGGGCGGGCGACGTCCAATGGATGACAGCCGGAAGTGGGATTCTCCATCAAGAGATGCCCCGGGGCGACCCACGGGGAAGGATGCACGGCTTCCAGTTGTGGGCGAACCTCCCATCCTCGTTGAAGATGACTGCGCCTCGCTACCAGGATGTTTCGTCTCGCGACATCCCAGAAGTGATCGACGACGATGGCACCAGGATTCGAGTCGTCTGTGGGAGCTTCTGGGGAAAGACCGGCCCGGTTGACCGCGTCGCGGCGGATCCGCGTTATCTTGACGTGTGGGTCCCGCCGGGTTTCCGCAAGACGCTCCCCGTTGAAACGTCCCGGCACGCGTTTGCCTACGTGTTCGAGGGCAACGGTACGTTCCGCGATGCTTCCCAGCCCGTTAATGTCCGGACAGAACAGGTGGCACCAATCGATCGCACCGCACAAGCTGCCCAAGAGGAGACCGGGAACCGGTCGTTAGTTCTCTTCGACACGGGTGACGAGGTGACAGTACAGGCAGGAGACAGCGGCCTTAGATTCCTGCTCGTATCGGGAAAACCGATCGAAGAGCCCGTTGCGTGGTACGGCCCTATTGTGATGAACACCAAAGAGCAACTGCAGCAAGCCTACGCGGAACTCCGCGAGGGGACTTTCATAAAGCCCCGCTAAGGCACTCGCTGTTCTACTTGACCTGGTGGCCGGCTGGTCTGGAATCGACAAGGCGCTGGAGTAGGCCAAGCGCCTTCATTCACATTTCAGTGCCACCAGAGGGTCCACTTGAGCGGCCTTGCGGGCGGGCAGTGCACAAGCCAGCGTGGCGGCGGCGATCAATGACAGGCTGACCACCGCAAAGGTTGCCGGGTCAGTGGGCGTGACGCCATAGAGTTGCCCGGCCAGGATCCGCGTTATGCCCAAGGATAAGATGACCCCGACTCCAATTCCCAGCAGTACCAGCCCTAATCCTTGTTGCAGGACCATTCTCAACACATCCTGTTGTTGGGCGCCTAGCGCCATTCGTACTCCGATTTCCTGCCTGCGTTGCGCCACCACATTAGCGAGGACGCCATAAATCCCCAGCAGCGCCAGAATTAAGGCAAGACCCGCCATCATCATCAACAGGAACATGACGAGCCGCAAGGAGAGCAAACCATCGGCAATGACTGTTTCCATCGTGCGTACCTGAGAAACCGGATGGCTGGCATCGATGGAATAGATAGCTTTCCTGATAGTAGCACTCATGGCCTGCGGATTGACTGCAGTGCGCACTGCTAAACTCAATGAGGGAACAGGGTACTGTGGATAGGGCATGTACATGCTGCAGCGGTAATCCATGATCAAATCTTCCTGGCGGACATCCCCCACGACCCCCAATATGGTCCAGTGTTTACCATCCAAATCAACTCGCCGCCCCACAGGATTTTGGCCAGCCCAGAATCTCCTGGCCATGGTTTCACTGATCAGGGTAACTAAGGGTTCGTTTTCATCGTCCTGTTCAGTAAAGAAACGTCCTTGCCGTAGAGGAATTCCCATGGTCTGGAAGTATTGGGCGCTGGCGGGTTGCGACAGGACGAGCACGGGATTGTTCTTGAGCTCAGGATGGTCCTCCAGAGAAACTGTGGTATTGTTGAAATTCCCCGTGGTTGGCAGTGCCGCAACTAAGCCAGCCGATTCCACTCCAAGCAATGTGGGCACTTTTTCGAGCACTTGCCTGAAGTAGGCGAGTCGCGCCCGGTTATCCTGAGGCCCTTCATCCGTGAAATTAATGCGCATTGTCAGGATCTTGCTGGTTTGGCACCCTGGGTTGACATTCCAAAGATGGAGGAAGGTCCTGACCAATAATCCGGTGGCAATGAGTAAGGCCAGGGTCAGACTGACTTGAGCCACCACCAACAAGCGGCTCAGCCTGTTCCGGCTGAAACGCCCGGCTTGGTTTTGACCCAGGCGGAGCGTCGCATTCAGGTTGGTTCGCGAAGCCAGCAAAGCCGGTACCATGCCAAATCCCACTCCGGTCAGCAAGGAAATAAGGCAGGCAAATCCCAGAACGTTGGTATCAAGGCGGATCGGCGGAACGCCAATGAAGATTGCAGGCAAAAAAGCGTTGAGCAATTGGCTGCCTTCATACGCCAATAGCAGCCCCAATCCGCCTCCCAACAGGGAGAGCAAGAAGCTTTCAGTCAGGAGTTGGCACAGGATCCGCTTGCGATCGGCACCCAAAGATGCACGAATAGCTAACTCTCTTCGCCGCCCCACTGTCCGGTTCAACAGGAGATTGGCGATATTGACGGAGGCGATCAGGAGGACCAAACCGACTGCGCCCTGCAAAATCAGAAGCAGCGTGCGATACCTCCCACGCAAAGCCTCCTGCAACGGGTCGGCTGCGATCCCCCAACCCTTGAAGTTATGTGGGAACTGCTGCTCGATGCGGCGGGCAATCAGACTTAAGTCGACTTGGGCTCGCTCCAAGGTGATTGTTGGTTTAAGTCGCGCAATCACGTCAAATTGCATAGAGCCCCGGTCCCAGTCGTCCGCTGAAGGCAAAAGCGGCGTCCATAATTGCGGCTCGAGCTGGGAGCGGATCAGTCCGGAACGGACTCGCCAATCCCTGGTTGGAATGGAACAGAAGTTGGCCGGCATGACCCCCACTACTTTGTAAGGAATTCCTTCCAGGGTCACATTTCCTCCGATGAC
>JBGPHY010000699.1:0-3491 GCA_041484625.1 Terriglobia bacterium
ATGGGCGGGATGGGCGGAATGGCCGGCACGGGAGGAGGAGGTCAAGGCAGTGGTACGGGACAAGGTGGGGGGGGAAGTCAGTCCGAAAACCAAAGCAACATCAATACGGCCAGTAGCTCCAGGGTATGGCTGGATGTCCGCGACGGTCTCAATGCGATTCTCTTCGGGGGCTCACAAGAGGGAGCAAGCACTGACAAGGCGGGGGAAGACCGCGGACCTGAAGGCTTTGCGCGGGCTGATGCGAACGGGCGGCGCTTGCTCATTAATCCGCAAGCAGGCCTGATCATGTTGCATGCGGAAAGTGGATTGATCGATGAGGCAGGCCGCTTCCTGGAGGCTGTGGAAGGCTCAGTCCAGCGACAGGTCCTCATCGAGGCCAAGATTGTCGAAGTCATCTTGAGTAAGGACTACCAACTAGGGGTCAACTGGGCAGCCGTCCTCAACCCGACGAGTGCTTTTACAGGATTACTGCCGAGTGTTCTGGGTGTCGCTCAGCCTTCCATGGGCTTGTCACCGGGGGCACCTCTGAATCAAAATGTCAACCCGTCATTAGGAAGTTTTCAATACGGTGTTTCCAATGGCAAGTTCGGTGTATTGCTGGACGCACTGGCGCGGCAAGGCCAACTACGGGTACTCTCCAGCCCCAGGTTGTCCACTCTCAACAACCAGAAGGCCGTCATTCGTGTTGTGCGCGAGGATGTCTATTTCACCCAGAATTCTTTGGCCTCGATCGGTGTCGGCGGCAATGTGACCACCCAGAACATCATCAACCAGATCGTCCCTATCGGCGTAGTGATGGAAATCATTCCCCAAATAGGATCGGCCGGGGATATTACCCTCAGTGTGAATCCCAGCATCAGCGAGCTAGTTGAAGTCAAAACCTTTGCCGCGTCTTCAGGCGCTGCAGTCTCGACCCAGCCTGTAATCGATCGCCGCGACCTGGATACCGTGGCCAAGGTCAAGAGCGGCCAAACGCTGCTTATCGCCGGCATTATGCGCGAACGTCGAGCCGAAGAATTGCGCGGAATTCCCTGGCTCATGAATCTACCGGTAGTGGGCGGAGCATTCCGCCGGACCGAACAAAGCTCTCAGCGGACTGAACTCGTCATCATGATCACTCCAACTCTCCTGGTGGGCAAACGAATTGAGGATTTGGACCAGGATGCCCAGGAGCGAATCGAGAAAATGGAAAAGAACTTCAAGCTGGGAACCGTAGGCAGCTTCAAGGAAGGAATCAAAGGGGAGGTCACGAATCGGTGATCCTATGAAAGCACTCTTGCCTGATGAGTTTCCACTGGGCTCTACAAATTCAAGCGACGGCTTGTTAGTCCCGTCCAAGCCCTCTCCTCGGATGGAGCGGAGAGCGGCCCTCGCCCGGATAAAGAAGAACGGGTGTCGTTTCATGATGCTCGGATCAATGGCTGCCTGCCTTGTTGTCGGAGTATCCCTGGGCCCAACGACACTCAGAGCGCAATCCAACAAAGGAACCAACCTTGCAGTGGCTGCAACATCCAGCAGCTCCGGTCTGCCTTCCGATTCACCGACAACAAGTCAGACCAATATCCCCGGCGATTTCGCCGTCGTTTTTCAGCGGGCCGTCGGGTTTCAAAAGACCGGGAATCTCGAGCAGGCATCGCGCGAGTACCAACGGATCCTGGAGACCCGGCCCGATATGCCGGAGGTGCTCAACAACCTAGGAGTGATATTCCAAGATCTCGGCGACTCCATTTCGGCTCGGAAGAAGTATGAGACTGCGTTGCGCATGGAGCCTGAATACGACACTGCACTCAACAACCTGGCGTCTCTTTGCTACGGAGAGGGCGAATACTCCCGGGCACGGGACCTCTGGCTAAAGGCTATCGTAAAGAATCCCTTATATTCCGAATTGCGTTTTAACCTCGCCCTGAGTTACCTGAAAACCGGCGAAACAGAAAAATCCATACAATCCCTGAAAAAAGCTCTCACACTGAACCCGAAACACGCGGCCGCCCACTATGTGCTTGGAGGAATCCTACAAGATCAGGGGGACTTTAAGGGGGCTCTCAAGGCCTACTTGAACTACCTAGAGTCAAAGCCGGATCCTCCAACCGCCATGCTGGGGGATGTCCAGCACCAGCTGGCCGAATTGAAGGCCTATCTCGGTTTACTCCAAAATCAGGTAGGCAACCAAGCGCGCCAGAATTCCAAATCGGCGACACTAAGTTCCCAAGTTCCCCCTCCGGCAGGACAGGATTAGCCGAAAGATCCCAATTGAAAGCTCCCGGATGTCTGAACCCTTCCCCAGGCTGGCTGGGGAAATCGCATCTGGAGTCACAAGGGTAATCACGGTGGGGCGTGAACCCGCCAAGCACTCCGCAGGGATTTCCATAACCTCCTCGTGGACATCTGGCGCCCGCAGGTCCCACTGTCCGATGAGTCGGCCGTTAACATTAATGCCGACTCTCTGCCGATCAACCCCTCCCGGCACCACGTAAGCCATGACTTTCGCGCGCAAGATAACGGGGCCTCCGGGAGAAACAGTGTCCAAGACCAGGACGGCTTTCTTCCCCTGAGCCCAGGCATACTCTGATTCCGGGGAACCCCAGCCCTCTCCGAGGTAAGGACGAGAGTTTCCCTTGGCATCGAACCGGATTAGATTTCCCCAGGCATAGGTGCGGGCAACTTCATCCATCATGTCGAGCGGGGCCAGCTTCAAATCTTGACCCAATTTGGAAGCGACAAAACCCTTGATCTTGTTAAAACCAGATTGGTAAGCCCACGGTGGGGTGATGGCTGAGAATTCTTCTTGGTCGCCATCAAGAAAGGTTTCTGTGACCGCCTGGATTTTTCCGTTGATTGCCAAACCCAGCACCATGGGGCGAAATGGATTGGCCTGAGGGCGCCGAATGTGCCCGGTGATATGCGTCAAAAGGAAGGAGGATTTTAGGTCCACGCTGATAAAGTGGTTGGGATAGTCAAGCTCCATGACCGCATCGGTCTTTCCAGATGAGTCCATTTCCGGGGCCGACCGCCCCAGGAGTCGGGTATACGGACCTGTACTGTAGAGGGCTTCCGGTTGGACTCCAGCTCCGAAAAGGCGCATCTTTGCCTGCACGGAGGAATGCAAAGCCGCGAGAGCCGAGGGAAAGGTGAGGCGTTCACCTTCTTCGGTCACGAAAGTCTTCCCATTTCGACCCAGCTCTCCGGATCCGGCAACCGACTGACCGTCTACTTTCCACTGGAAATCGATCTGGAGAAGGTCTGCCAAGGTTGGAAGCAGGTCGGTGACTTCTATGTTGCGATCGTCGATTTTCCCCTTCGTCTGAAAATGCAGTTTAATGAAAAGTGGAACTGACAGGATGTCGACATAATTTTGAGGCGTGGGTCTTCGACGTGAATCATTCATCCGGAAACTGCATCCGTGGTCGGCGATGACAACCAGCAAAGCAGGATCGTAGAGGCCAGTTCGCTTGAGGTGGTCCACCATGTAACCCAGCAGGTGATCCACTAAA
>JBGPHY010000700.1:0-3489 GCA_041484625.1 Terriglobia bacterium
AATATGTGAATCGGACCGCGCCGGGCGCAGTGACCGCGACATCACCGACAGCGTTCGCTTCCGGGCCACCGGTTTACAGAAACACCGTCAAGCTGGACGAGAGGCAAGTTGCACAGGCACATATCACCATGAACGTGGGCGTTGTACCCCAGCGGAGGAGCGTTCTAGGCACCGCCTCGCCGCCGGCGGTCCACCCACCTGCCTCTGTCCAGACTCGTGCGGTCGTCGCCAGGACTGCACCCCCACCGGCGCCTGTCGCTTTTGCGAAACAGGAACAGGCCATCCAGTCCAATGGTGGGCGGCCATTAGGACGCCAGGAAATGCAACGTCTTGAACCCTCGCCTGCCGAAGCCACAACCGCTGTGAGAATGGTGAAGCGGCCGGCAAGGTCCGTTCCAGTCGAGAGACTAGCCCCCACCGATCGAGCCCAACAACCGAGCAGAACGGCTCCCAGCGCGCCACTGGCGCCCAACCAACCGGCTCAACAGCCGCTGCAGACTCCTCGCATTCGCGAGGACCGGCCGCCCGCGGCACAGCCGAACAAGGAGCAGCCTTCGAGTTATCCACACCAGAATCGAACAAGCATTCCCGACTCGAATCATCCCCAACGGCCGCCGCAAAACGCTCGTGAGGCGGAGTTGGAGCGAAAGCACCAGCAGGAGCTCCAAAAGCTGCAGCAACAACAAGAGCTGCAACGCCAGCGGCTCGAACAAAGCCACCAGCAACCTCCCTCAAAGGCACAGCAACAGGCTGGAAATCAACGCCAGCAGGGGGAACTCCAGAATCTCCAACGCAAGCAGGAACAAGAACGCCAGAAGCTGGAGCAAAAGCAGCAACAACAAAGGCTGAAGGTGCAGCAACAGGAAGCGAAACAACGACAGAAGCAACAGCAGCACAAACGTCAGGATCGTTTACCAGGTTACTAGTCCCAATCTGTCACGGGAGGGCGCTTCCTCCATCTCACTTATTGATCGGTGGCATTCCTCGCCCATTGTCATTGGCGAGGTTGGGCTTTGTCCATAGCCTCGGCTCTGGCTCGGTCGATGACTCTCGTACACCTGGAGAGGTACTCATCCAGAGGGGTCAGCCCGTACTCTGCTATAAGGTCTTCCACCGTGAGGTTCGGGTCCAACGATGCCAGGGTGAACCAGTCGCTGTCATGGAACCAGACAACCTGGACCTTGGGTCCGTACTTTTGTTGTAATTGCTGTACCTTTCCGGCGTTGTAGTCAATCTCAAAAAGGCGCTTACCAAGCGGAATCGACGCCCCTGCCCATTCCTCATATTTCCCGGAAGAAGCCCGAATGTCACCACTGATATCGTATATGTGAGAGGGACGATCCATGGTGGAGGAAACAATGTAATACTCGTTCGACAAAGCTAACGCTGGTAGTTGACGTCCGGCAGGATAAGCCGAAGGCCAGAAGACAATCTGCGCGCCTGCCTGTTTCAACTGGCGCCACTCGTCGCGCCAGTTGACGTCAAAGCAGATCTGGATGCCGATGGTGCCAAAATCTGTCTTGAAGACGGGTGGCCCAACATCGTCACCCGGAGTTGTCCCCTCTTTGATTTCCTCTTCGGTGGGATGAACCTTATTGTACTGACCGATGATTTGACCCATGCGATCGATCAGGATGGCTGAGTTGTAGATTCTGCCGGCCTTTTTCGTTTTTAGGCCCAATATGACGTATGAAGCGTGTTCGCGCGCCCATGTCGCAAGCTTCTGCGTTACAGGCCCGGGAACGGGCTCGGGAGCCCGATTGCTGAAGAGTTCGGGAAGGCAGGCAATATCCGGGTGGAAAGAAGCGGCTTGGTTCAGGCGCGACATCGTTGGTTCCAAAAGATCATTTGCATCGCGCCGAAGCCCCGCTTGACTTACCGTGACTACTCGTACGATCCGGTTTCGGACGGACTGGCTGGCCTCGGCCGCCAGAAGCCCATCCAAAGCAGTCAAAACCGATGAAGAAACGAACATCAAGATCATATTCGACAGGAACACCCACCGCATCATTGTTTCCCCCTTGGACAAAGCTAGAAAATGTCGTCGGAAAACCTGTCCGACCCTACCACGAGCGTCACGTCAACCGGCCCGTGACTCAACATCAGAGAATGGGTACATTCTGCCTCAGAGCTTAATGAATATGCGCCGCCAGTAGAGAATCCCCATCACGCCGAGCCAAAACAGGTCGTACAGGACAGCAAAGGCGAGCGACCCGTTCATGGGGCCGAGGTAGTACGCAAGCCTGTCTCCACCAGCCTTCCACAAACTAACCGTCGCGCCACTCGGACTGGAGGTATTGATCGCCATGAGAGTCTTCATCCCCAGTTGTGAGAAAACCCAGACTGCAATCGAATTCATGCCAAAGATCAGGCATGGCAGAGTCCACCAGGTGACTTTCTTGACGTCCACCACATAGTAGCAGGTAGCCAGGAATACCATCGACATGCCGCCCATAAACCGAAGTTTGACTAAAAATCTCTCTCAAAACAAGGGATAAGAGCTGCAGGAAAAGACGCTTGAGGCTTGGGGCGGTTTCATTTATGTACCCATGTAATAGGTGTATTTTCCTTGAAATTGTGCCGTAGATATGCATAATGGTTGCCATGTACATCGAAACCGTCCCCAACCGCAACTCCCCGCCCGCCATCCTGCTGCGCGAGGCCCGGCGGGAAGGCCAGAGGATCCTGAAAAAAACCCTGCTCAACCTCTCCCACTGGCCCCCGGAACAGGTCGAGGGCTTGCGCCGTCTGCTGCGCGGGGAACAGCTGGTGTCTCTCGACCAACTGCTGCAGATCGAGCAATCGCACCCCCATGGCCAGGTGGAGGCGATCTTAGGCACCCTGGGAAAACTGGGGATCGATCCATTGCTCAGTTCCACCCCGGGCCGGTCCCGGGACCTGGTGCTGGCGATGCTGGCGCAGCGCTTGATCCATCCCGGCTCGAAGCTGGCCCATCTGCGCGACTGGCGGCAGACCACTCTGGCCGAAGAGTTGGGGATGGCCGATGCCCGGGTGGAAGAACTCTACGATGCTCTGGACTGGCTGCTGGAGCGGCAACTCCGCATCGAAAAGAAGCTGGCACGGCGCCACCTGGGCGAGGGGTCGCTGGTGCTCTACGATGTCAGCAGCAGCTATTATGAAGGGGTGGTCTGTCCCCTGGCGCAGTTCGGGCACAATCGGGATGAAAAGAAGGGGATGCGGATTATGGTGTATGGCCTGCTCACGGATCGGGAAGGGCGTCCGGTGGCGGTGGATGTTTATGCCGGCAGCACCTCGGATCCCGAGACCGTGCCGGATCAGATGGAACGGCTGCGCGGGCGGTTCCAATTGGAGCGGGTGGTGTTGGTGGGAGACCGGGGCCTGCTGACCGAGACCCAGATCCGCAAGATTCGGGAATATCCGCAGATGGGTTGGATCACGGCTTTACGCAGTGCGGCCATTCGAAAACTGGTGGACCAGCACCATCTGCAACTGTCGTTATTCGATGAC
>JBGPHY010000701.1:0-3488 GCA_041484625.1 Terriglobia bacterium
ATGACTTGGAGGAGGTGAAAAGTGAGAACATTGCGGCTCTTTGTGATGTCGACACCGACCACTTGGATGAAATGCTGAAGAAGTATCCCAGCGCCAAGGGCTACCAGGACTACCGAAAGCTGCTCGACACAGAGAAGAAGATTGATGCGGTACTTGTAGCCACCCCCGACCATATTCATGCCATCGCTTCAATTGCAGCGATGCAGCTGGGCAAGCATGTCTACTGTGAAAAACCGCTGACTCACACGATTTATGAAGCGCGTGCCGTAGCCAAGGCCGCTCGGGCGACAAGAGTGGTTACCCAGATGGGCAACCAGGGAATGGCGCATGATGCCAATCGAGAACTGAAGGAGTGGCTTTGGGCAGGCGTGATCGGCCCGGTTCGCGAAGTGCATGTCTGGTCTGATCGCCCTACGCGGTTGGGGACCAAGGAGATCTGGTGGCCCCAAGCCTTGGTGCGTCCCAAGGATACGCCGCCGGTTCCATCCTCCTTGGACTGGGACGTGTGGCTGGGACCAGCGCCATATCGACCCTATCATCCGGCCTATGCTCCATTCTTGTGGCGCGGCTGGTGGGACTTCGGAACTGGCGCCATGGGAGATTTGGCGATCCACAACCTGGCCCCGGTGTTTACGGCTCTGAAATTAACCTCACCCACCTGTGTCTACGGATCCTCCACGCCGGTTTATGAAGAGTCATTCCCCTGGGCATCCGTCATTCATTATGAATTCCCGGCCCGCAGCGACATGCCACCGGTAAAGGTGCACTGGTACGACGGTGGCCTGCTGCCGCCGAGGCCTGAGGAGTTCGAAGACGACCGGGACCTGCCCCGCGAGAACGGAGTAATCTTTGTAGGGGACAAAGGGAAGATCCTCTTGGAAGAGGAAGGCGGAGCTCGCCTGCGCCTCCTGCCAGAGTCTCGCATGAAGAATTTCACGCCCCCTCCCAAGACCCTGGCCAGATCTATTGGTCACCACAAGGAATGGATTGAAGCCTGCAAGGGCCGGGGGAAGACCGAATCCAATTTTGACTGGGCTGGACCATACACGGAAATCCTCCTACTGGGAAACATCTGCATCCGGCTGGGAGGCAATAAGCTAGTTTGGGATCCTGTGCATATGAAGGTCACCAATAACGACGAGGCCAACCGGTTCCTGCATTTTCAGTATCGCAAGGGGTGGGATCTGGGAATCAGCTTATGAAACACACTCTGGAGGGCACAAACATGAGCAGCCTTGGTTTCATTGGTCTTGGCATCATGGGGAAACCCATGGCCAAGAACTTATTGAAGGCCGGCTATGACCTGGTCGTCCACAGCCGCAGCCCCCAGCCGGTCTCCGAGCTGGTTACCCTGGGTGCCTCGAGAGCCTCTACCCCCAGAGAATTGGCCCAGCGATGCACCACAATCATCACCATGTTACCCGATTCACCCGATGTCAAACAGGTGGTGATGGGTCAGGAAGGGGTGATCGAAGGGGTTGAGTCGGGCGCCACAGTCATTGACATGAGCTCCATTTCTCCAATGGTCTCCCGCCAAATTGCAGAGGCGCTGCGGGTGAAACAAGCCCGTTTCCTGGATGCGCCGGTCAGTGGCGGGGAGCCTGGTGCAATAAATGCCACCCTGTCGATCATGGTGGGGGGAGACGAATCTGTGTTCGATGAGTGCCGTCCGATCCTGCTGGCGATGGGGAAGTCCGTCGTTAGAGTCGGCGGAGTTGGCAGTGGGAATATCACGAAGCTGGCTAACCAGGTCATCGTGGCGCTGAACATCGCTGCCATGTCAGAAGCCCTGGTACTGGGAACCAAGGCGGGTGTGGATCCGCTGCTGATCTACCAGGCGATCCGCGGAGGCATGGCTGGCAGTAATGTGTTGGATGCCAAGGCCATGCGGGTAATGGATGGGAATTTCGAGCCGGGATTCAAGATTGACCTGCACATCAAAGATCTGGCCAATGCCCTGGACGCCGCCCGGCAGCTCGGAATACCGATGTTCTTGACCGCGCAGGTCATGGAGATCATGAAGAGTCTGCAAATTGAGGGTAAAGGACAAAAAGATCATTCCGCCCTCCTGAATTTCTACGAGAAATTGGCGGGTATTGAGGTGAGAAGGCATTCTTAGAATCCCGACTCCCGACGCGAAAAAGTGCGAAGGTTACTGGTCACTGGCAAGCCGCTTTTAGAAACAGACAGGGTATCGAAAACCCAAATCTCAAAAGAGATTGTGAGGATGGTATATGAAGGCCTGGAAAATGCAGCTCCTGTTCGCCCTGGTTTTGCTTGTGACTGCCAGCTGGACCTGCTGGTCGCAGGGAGATCACCTGGTGGTTTGGAAGCATCTCTCGAGCAAAAACGGCGACTTGCCGGCACCAAACGCCGGAGATGAACAGACATCTGCCGTGGTGGCGGATTTTGACAAAGACGGGATCGACGACTTTGCCATTTCGGAAAGGACTCAGGCGCCTGCGGTGGTTTGGTATCGGCGCAATGACAAGGGTTGGACACTGTATATCCTTGAAGACCAACCTCTGCATATCGAGGCGGGCAGTTGTGCCTACGACGTGGATGGTGACGGGGATCTCGACTACGTGGCGGGAGGCGACTGGAAACTCAATGAAGTCTGGTGGTGGGTGACGGCAATGGCGACTTCAAGACCACGGTGGTCTCCGAGGGGATCGAGCACCATGAATCCAAGATTGCTGACCTGGATGGAAACGGGACCCTCGACATTCTCGGCAAGATCTACCACCATGATGCCCCTCGCCTCGACGTCTGGCTGAACATGGGGACAAAGAAGTAACTACTGGCGAGGCCTAACGCGGCCTTTGACCGCAACCACAACCGAACTGCAGAGGCACAGAAACCCAGAGAAAACATTCCTGATTCTCGGTAAAAGGCCGTTCCGTTGTGCGGCGCGCAACCGTTTGTCCCTTTGGGACATCTTCTGCCGTTCATGTCCGCCACTTTCAATTGCTCCTTTTCTCGCACATTCGCTTGTCTCGGGCTGTTTTTCATGTTGTGATAAGGCATGCGGACGAGTGAGACTTGGGCGGTATTTTCGGCGCCGAGGCGGGGTTCGCCTGGTGGGTAGAGCGAACCGGATGGACCGGACGAGGTAGAATTAACTTCCCCTTTGGAAAAACCACGGAGACTTGGCAATTGGGTACGATAACGACGGATGAAACAGGTGACGGGAGGAGGGGAGGCGTGGTTCAGCCTTGGCTCGATTCTTCGGCCCGGTACGGGAACACGCCGTCGTTGGAAGAGGCGCGCCGCTTCTGCCGCCAGCTGGCACGATCCCATTACGAGAATTTCCTGGTAGCAACCTTCTTCCTCCCCAGCCATCTTCGGCAACATTTCTACAACATTTATGCCTACTGCCGAATCAGTGATGATTTGGGAGACCGAAGTGGAGATCCTCAGCTGGCCCTGGACCTGTTGAGACGATGGGAGGAAGAGCTGCAGGCCTGTTTTCGTGGACAGGGGCGACA
>JBGPHY010000702.1:0-3484 GCA_041484625.1 Terriglobia bacterium
ATTCAAGAATCCCCTGGGCAGAGGACGTGCTGGCGGGTTTGCTCTGTCCCTGCGCCAGGTCTGCCGCCTTGAGCAGGTAGTCTTGCGAGAAACCCCGGAAACCCCATGCGATGGCACAAACGCTGATCGCCAGCGCTAGAAATGCTTGCCAATTCAAAGAGCCCATCTGAGTCCTGTGCCCCGCCAGGGCCAAGGACAGAAACCAGGCCGGCGGCATCCAGGCCAATAGCTCCCCTTGTCTTATCCAATGGATGAGTTTATCGCTAATTTGACCCAGCAAGGGGAGGAGGGTCATGATGACGGCTTGGATCCAGACGGCGAAGTTCTTGAGCCGGGAGGGATCAACCAACCGGAACATCCAGCCATAAATCCTGCATGTCAGGAATGCAACAAACAGGCCAGACAGAAAGGCCGCTGTCAGGTGCGTGAGTGGGTAAAACCATTGTGTCTCCTTCAAGGCTAAGACCGAAAAAGCCGGCACCAGATTCAGCGCCGAGACAAAATAGGCAACAACATGGAATGCAACACTTCCGTGGAGCCATAGGAAAAAACCAGATTCTCGACTTCAACCAGCCTCGCATTAGTCTCCATCCCTTTCATCTTACAACAATTGTAGATCATCCATCCGTTGTCTCTGACCCACCGGAAAAAAAAGATGAAATCAAAATCGCCACTCCCAGATCAACGCCGCCTGAGGAGATGGGGTGGAGGAAATGCAATGTAGATGTGCTGAAGCAGTTTCTTGAGCTGTGGTATAATCGGCATTCTCCTAGAGTCAATGAGCATGGAAGTTCCTACTTACGCCGGAAGAATTCAGACCAGTCGTGGTGTGCGATATGTGGTGGCCTGTCCTTGGCTTGGAAGATGTTGAGATCTTCCGAATTCCCTCCTCAACTCATGGGATTGCGGCAGATTCCCGTTTTAGAAGGCCCCTTTTGAGGTGCTGGCAGAAGGTATACTGCTTTATCGCGGCTGTTCTTTTCATTTATATTGCAGATGGGGGGATTGCATGGTCCCAAGTCGACTTGCAGTATCAGGACCGAGGCAACCGCCACGAAGGGATCAAGCCTAAGCCGGTATCTGGATACGATATTGAACTGATTTCTGTTCGGGCAGACTATGACGAGGAAGCAGAGTCAATGCCGGACCGACTCAAGGTGAAGTTCTATCTGGAACAACCCGCTGAGGTCGGACTGACAGTCCGGGAACTGGATTACAGGTTCTATTACTGGATGGATAAAATCCACCCTTCCAGACCGTGGCGCCCGGGATTTGACAATGTCTTCGAATGGCCGACAAAGGATGTCATCCAGCGTCTGGGGCACCTGGCGACGGCCGATCTCGGCATCATTGTTCGACTGGACAGACAGGAACCGGGCAAAGTGGAGCGAGTCGCGCCCGTGATTCTTTACAGCTCCCGCCTTCCTTCCACGATTCAGGGGTACCTGTTTAGTTTTAAAACCAATGGTGATGCCCGGATATCGGCGCTAGTTTACAAAGAGGGAGGAAAAGAACCTGTTTTTCATGAGAACTTCCCCAGAGTGAGAGGGGGTCGACCCTTCACAGTGCGGTGGGACAGTTCACTGGCGAGGGAGGGGGCCTATCGCCTGGTGCTGACAGGTTACCTTCTCGATAATAATGAACCTATTGACCAGACAGTCCTCTTTATACATCAGCCGACGGTCAAATGAAATTGCCCCGGACCAACTGAGGGGGAGGATATTTTCGGAATCATCAGATACCTTGGGATCAAACGCCCTTCTGCGACTGACCATCGCGGGATGGGACTACCCGGATGGATCCAGTGGCCACCGAGCATCAATACGATGTTTTTCTGAGTCACAACAGCGCTGACAAGCCTGCCGTGGAAGTGTTGGCAGCCCGGCTCGAAGACAAAGAAGGCCTCAAGGCCTTTCTTGACAAATGGCACTTGGTCCCGGGTGAACCGTGGCAGGAAGCGCTGGAGGAAGCGCTCGGGAGCAGTGCATCGTGTGCGGTTTTTCTCGGTCCGGGCGGCCTGGGATCCTGGGAAAATGAGGAGCTGCGGTCTGCTTTGGAAGAGCGGGTTCGGAACCGGTCCTTCCGCGTCATCCCGGTCTTGTTGCCGGGAGCCAATCCCAAAGACCCCGCCACTTTGCCCCCCTTTCTGCGTCGGACGACGTGGGTTGACTTCCGGTCGGGACTGGAGGACCCAGAGGCTTTTCGGCACCTCGTGGCAGGAATTCGGGGGGAAGCTCCCGGGCGCGGGTCGATCGCAGCCATAACATCCAAGACGCCCCAACCAGCAATTGCCCGTTGGCTGGCTCCGATTCTAGAGCATATTTATCCACTAGCCTTTCTGATCCTTCCCACTACACTGGTGGCTGCGGCTGTTTGGGCCCTGATGATCTGGCGTGTTCCAACCCGGGTACAGGTGGATATTAAGGTAGATCGGGCCGTTCTAACTGTAGGGGGAACCGATCCGGCGCCGGTTCTCGATTCGCTGCGCTTTCGTTCCATCACAATCGAGAAGTTTGCCAGTTTCGAGTTCTCCCCGGAGAAAGTGGAGGCAGCGGATCCAGCGAGTTATATGATCAAGACGGACCAGTATCCGGAGTCTGCCTGGAAGCCTCTCCATGCCACCTCTCAGATCGTTATCACCGGTGAGGATGAGAAGCTGGATCCAACAGTCACGCTGGAGAGCACAACCGCAGAACAGGGCAACATGGGAACCCTGGACCGGATCTCGGCCCGGCCGGGTTCCGAGGTTACATTTGGGATAACAGGATCGCGGACGGCTTCCCTCGCGGTGAGAGTTGAAGGCCAGGACTCCTCTGCGTTTCTTTCAATCCGAGACCCATTTCGACTCTTTACGACGTATTGCCGGCTAAAAGGACTTGCTGTGCTCCCATTCAAAGACGATTCGCCAACCTTCAGGGTCCATCCCTCAGATCCGAGTCCCCAAATTGTGGTGACAGGTCGACCCCACTCCGTGGTCATCACCATGGCACTCTCGTCAGCTGGACTCGCAAGCTTATTGCCCCGGGCAGGAATTCCCGTAACAGCAGTGAACTTCACCCGTCAGGATGAAAACGGAAATCCTTTGACGTCCCTTGTTTCAGAGGGAGAGATAACTTATCCGCAATATCCCAAATTAGAAAGAGTCTCATTCAAACCTCCAGACTTTATTGGGCTGGACAGACTAAAAGAATTTCACATTGAAAACATGGCCCTGGATCCAGAGAACCAGTCGATCAGACTCCGCCTCCAAGGAGTGGCTGGCCATGTGAGCACAGGGTCACAGGAATTTCCAAGAGACTGCAGGCTGACGCGTTTCGATGCCCTTCGGCAGAATCCACGCTGGATCACATCTGTCCAAAATAGCTCTTTGAAGAATTCGGTATGAGAGGCGCTCCGAATCAGGTAGGTTTGAGTTGCAGTGCTCAAACAAACAAAAGCTGAAACGGAGGCCTCTCGCCTATGGTACGTTGCACGAGTTTATTCA
>JBGPHY010000703.1:0-3483 GCA_041484625.1 Terriglobia bacterium
GGAAAGGAACGGCGAGAGCCATGGAACCCGATTTTTGGAAGTGCCGGCCAGTAACAGCCTACCATCTTGCCGAATTCCGCCCAGGGGGCTTCCTTGATGCCGGTACTTTTGTGATGATCCGCTAGCACGTCCAGTCCCGAAAAGGAATAGCTTGATCCGTGAACCACCACCAGGCCCTTGCCTGACTTGACAAACGCTTCCACGGCCTTTTCTGTCCCTTCGCCCCATCTCGGCCCCTGATAGTCCAGAACCAGAACATCATAGGGCGCGAACGTTGCAGACGTGACACCTATGGGTTCTTCGCAAACACGCACGTCAAATCGGCCAGACTCCACCAGTATCCTCCTCAGAAACGGCGTGGTTGTCCTCCAGTCGTGGTTGTTGTGACCGGAAAGTATCAACACTCGGACCGCCCCGAGACGAAAGAAAGGGTCCATTCGGGCAGCTTGAGACGAGCCTTCTTCCTTCCAGAGGAACAACATCAAAAAGCAAAAGATGATACACGGAATCACCGTTTTCTTAGGCATAGTCCGCTCCATTGAAATGCGGTCGCATGGATAGTGTAACCCCTTCAGGGGTAACCTCCCTTCCTCACCTGAACCGCAGGCTGGCGCCTGCGGCTAAACACGTTTCATTGCCTCCGGCGATGAAAGGCGAATACCTGCCCCCCGAAGGGGAGGCGACGTGAATAGCCGTGAGTGCAACCCACGGAATCGTGTCAACGCGATGAGCCGACCTTGAAGGGGCCGAACAAGGTCAATATCGCTACGACCCGAGCAGCCCCCGCAAGTGTGCCAGGCTGCGGGCCGCCTGGTCCGAGGTGCCGCATTCCACCGAGAGAACCCCGTTAAATCCGGATTCCTTGAGAATCCGGATCACCTTGGCCCAGTCAATTACGCCGTCTCCGCAGGCGCAGCCCACCGGGGTCCCCGTCACCTTGCCCCGTTCTGCTTCCGAATGTTGAATGGCAATGTCCTTGGCATGAACATGGACCAGGAGATGCTGAATAGCCTCGAGACCAGCGTAGGGATCCTCGCCCCCCAAATAGGCATTACCGGTGTCGTAATTCACCCGCAGCATTGGAGATTGGACCAGAGTAGCAATCCGCAACAGCCCCCTGGTAGTCTTGGAGATGCTCTGATGAGGTTCGATTCCGATCAGGATCCGGTACCTCTCTGCCACGCGAAGAACCGACGTCAGTGTGTACTTCATGACCATGAACGCCTCGTCATCCGAGGTGAGCCAGTCCGGCCGGATTCCCTCATCAGTATTGATTACCGGGGCACCCAGGGATGCCGCGAAGCGGACCGCTTTCTGGAGGTAGGGAACGCTGATTTCCGGGCGCATCAGGGGGCAGTGGGCACTCAAACCGGAAGGCTTCAGGCCGTTGCGGTCTAGAATATCCTTGATCTCCAGCGGGTCTTCATCCATGGAGACAGAGTGAAAATATCCAGCTTCGCTGAGCAGTTCCCGGCCGTTATGCACCATAGGCTCGACATAACGAAAGCCCAACCCTGCCGCCCGCTCCACGCCCGCAGCAAACGGTTTATCTTCGCATCGGATAAACTCCATGTTGACGCCGATTTCTATGCTCATACGTCCCACTCCTTCTGCCATTCAACGCGAGCCTTTTGCCGATAGGCAATATTTCCAATATGGCAAGCCATCGAGGAGAAGTGTCCGGTGATTTCGTCGGCATTGGCTTTCTTGCGGGTTCTCATGCATCCGAACCAGTTAGCCATATGAGGTTCCACTTCGGCGCCTCCTCCACCTCTTAACTCGCCCACAGTCTTGTTTTTCTCGGCCGGAAGATACTTGTAGCCCGCTCGAAAGATGTTGAGTCGCCCGCCGGATCCCATAAACACAATGTCGGCTGACCCTGCGGGGATTAGATCAGTGATGGTCGCTTCAAACGTCACGTTAATCTTCTGAGGGTATTCCAGGATGAAATTGACGTTGTCGGGCGTATCCCGGCCGTCTTCGTACTGGTAGATCCCTCCCATGGCGACTGCAGCCAAGGGTTTGGTAATGTCCAGGAACCAGTGCACCACGTCGACCATGTGCACGAAGAGGCCGCCGGTTTGTCCGCCGGTCGATAGATCCCAATAGGAGAAACGGTTGAAATAGCGTTTAGGATCCCACGGGATCTTGGGCAGCCAGCCCAGGCAAGCCTCCCAGTCCAGTCCCGCCGGCTTCTGCTCCATGCCGGGAGGGACCGGAGTCAGGTATCCGCGATTAGCGTTCCAAATGGTTCGGACCATTTTGACCTCGCCCAGCAGCCTGGCATCGACGATCTTTTGCTTAGCATCGATGAAGTTGGCCATGCTCCGTTGTTGCATCCCAACCTGGATAATCCGCTTGTTTTCTCGAGCCGCTGCGATGATATCGTGTCCCTGCATGGGAAGCGACGTCATGGGTTTCTCCACGTACACATCTTTCCCCGCATTGCAGGCGTCCACAGCAATTTGGGAATGCATATTGTCCCAGGTGGCCACGATGACCCCGTCAATGTCTTTGCGGTCGAGAAGCTTTCGATAATCGCCGTCTTTCGACACTTTCTGCTTGGCCACTCCGGCGGCCTCATCCATTCGTTTATCCCAGGCGTCGCAAACGGCCACCCAGTCAATACCCCCGACTTTGTTGGCCTGGCTCATCAGGTACTTCCCCCGGTCTCCGGTGCCGATGATTCCCAGCCGCAACCGGTCATTGGCGCCGAGAACCTTCAAACTGGACGCTGCCGAGAGTGTGGTCGTGGCAGTACTTTTCATGAATGTCCGTCTTGAAACCGTAAATGTCATGAGTGCCCCCTGTCTTGGAGTTGATGGATACATTCTCCCTGGTACTTCCACGAATCTGGTCCCGAAGAGACGCTGGGAGAGAAGCGAAGGTTGAAGCGCCAATTGCCAACCTGCAACATTTCGAGTGACCGTTACCTTGCCACCCGGGCAGTGCCGCCTTTCATTACCTTCTCGACTTCGGCAAGGGTCGCCATCGTGGTGTCGCCCGGGGTTGTCATGGCCAAAGCGCCGTGCGCGGCCCCGCATTCCACAGCCCACTTGGGGCCCTTTCCCATCAGAAAACCATAGATCAATCCTGAAGCGAAGGAATCGCCTCCGCCCACCCGGTCAAAAACCTCGAGACTTTCGCGCACGGGAGCCTGGCAGAGTTGCCCGTCGTAAAAGCAAACAGCCCCCCAATCGTTAATGGAGGCGGTCCTGGCATTTCTCAAGGTAGTAGCCACTACTTTAAAGTTGGAGAACTCGCTAACGGCCCTCTGGATCATGCGATAGAAATTTTGGACATCAAGCTTGGAGAGGTGGTCGTCCAATCCTTCAACCTCAAACCCGAGAGCCACAGTGAAGTCCTCTTCATTCCCCAACATGACATCCACGTAGGGCGCCAGTTCACGGTTGACTTGCTGAGCCCGTTCTTTTCCGCCGACGCCTTTCCAAAGCGATTCGCGATAATTCAAGTCGTAGGAAA
>JBGPHY010000704.1:0-3481 GCA_041484625.1 Terriglobia bacterium
CTTTTACTACGCTTACACGTTATGTCATTTCGCAGTGGGTCCGCTTCTCGATCGCTTGCACCTACGCTGGGCGTTTGGAGCCGCTGTCCTGGCCTGGTCGATGGTGTCGATGATGACAGGTCTCGCCAACGGGTTTGCCAGCCTCATGCTGTTCCGTCTTCTCCTGGGAGTCATGGAATCAGCCAACTGGCCGGCCGCTATCCGCATCGTGGCGCGCACCATGGAACCCAGCGAGAGAACGCTGGGCAATGGCATTTTTACCAGTGGGACCAGCGTGGGGGCCTTGATTGCACCAGCCGTCATTCTGGGGATCTCGTCGGCCCTGGGCTGGCGATGGGCTTTCTTTCTGGTCGGCGCTCTCGGCGTGGTCTGGCTGGTTGCATGGTGGATTGCCACACGCAGCAAGGATCTCGAGCCAGTCTGGCGGGAACCTCAGGCGTCACAGAGGGGGCGCTCCGCGTTTCAGTTTCGCATCTTCGCAGAGATCGTAAAGAGCCCACATTTCTTCCCGGTTCTCATCGTGTCCATCCTTGTGAATCCCTGCCTGTACTTTAGTGTCAATTGGCTTCCTACCTATTTCGCCCAACAGCGCGGCTTGACACCCGGACGAGAGCTTGGTTGGATCCTGACCATGATCTATCTTGGACTGGATCTGGGCAACCTGGCCTGCGGTACTGTGATCCTTACGCTGGTCCGCCGTGGTTATGCGGTTTTGTCTGCACGCCGAGTTGTGTTTCTGCTGGCCACCGTCCCGCTTTTGTTGTGCGCTGCCGTTTCATACTTGCTGCATCTTTACCAGGCCGTTTGTGTCCTGGCCGGAGTAAACATCGGGCTCGGTATTTGGATTGCGATGTACCTCACAATGGCCCAGGATATCTCAACGACAAATGTCTCAACTGCTCTTGGAATGCTAAGCGACTCTGGTTCACTTGCCGGTGCGCTGGCAATGTGGGCTGTTGGAAAGGTCACCCACGCCACGGGCAGTTTCGCCATACCCATGGCAGCCTTCGCGCTGGCCGCTGGGCTGGCCGCGATTGCCGGTTTGATTGCGAGCCGGGAAGGGGTCCAGAAAGAGGTTTTGTCAGGATGATCCTGGTACGTACCTTATTTGGATTTTCGCCGGTCAAATTCCCCGGGGCAAAACTCTAGGTTGCCGCTCCGATTGTGTAGCCAGGATCAGACATGGAGATGGCACGTTTCTCTGCGATGCTGTGGTATGCGGCCTCTACGACAGCAAATGTCTTAAGGTATTCACGACCACCGCTTTCACATGGCTGGCTGTTCTTCAAGCAATCGATATAGTGCTGCAAGGCAGCCCTGACGCTGTCACCACGGTAGCCTTCGGCAACGCAGTTCTCCCAGACCCTTTGAGTGCCGCACCAGATATCGCCGGTCGCTAGGATGCGGATGGAACCGGCGTCTCCCTCAATGCCGGCTTCACCCATTGCTGGTCCATCTGGCTCCGGATCAAGGAAACGGTTTCCATCGACCGTACCGATGAGTTCACTTGTATGGGTTAGAACCAGGATCGCCTGGTCTTCGCCAACAATCAAAGGGTTGACTCGTCTCGCCTCGGCATAAATAGTGGCGATATCGCCGAACAGGAAACGTGCCGTATCGACGTAATGAACCAGGGCTTCGTCGATCAAAAAGCGACGCAGCCGGCGGAAATAGGACTGCTTTGGATATGGATTGGGTCCAATGCCATCGCGGCAGCGAGAGCGGAACCAGTAGCCCAGCGGATGCCCGATATCGCCTCGATCAATAATTTCCTTAGCCTTGCGGTACCAGGGCTGCCATCGCCAGTTCTCATGGATCATTAAGAAGATTCCCGCCCTTTCGGCTGCTTCCACCATAGCTACTGCGTCATTCCAGCTGGGTGCCATGGGCTTTTGGCATATCATGGGCAGTCCTCGAGCCGCACAACGCCGCACTAGTTCGAGATGAGAGTCCACAGGGCTGGCGATATCGACGAAATCGACGGACTCGCGGGCCAGCATTTCCTTAGCATTGGAATAAGCATGCGGCGCGGCTGCTTCGGCTCGTTCGAGATTAAGGTCGCAAGCAGCAATCAGATCGACTTCAGGAATCGCCCGCCAGGCCCCCAGTTGGATCTGTCCAAAGTAACCACAGCCGATGATGGCGCCCCTCATCCGGCCCGACGAACTCATTGCCTCACTCTCCTGGTTGCTCTTTTCCATAATGCTGCCAACTTTTTTGCCCCGCAGGCAATTGATGGGATCTTAAAGGGTACAGTCAAAAGTGGCGTACACTATAGCATCTTAGGGTGGATTTCTTTCCGTATTTTCGTTGGGCCTGAAGGGCCGAAAGAGCATAGCCGAGGGCAAGCGCCGGGCCTTATGGCTCAAGCGTCGCCCTGGGTCAGGTCTTTTGATTGCACTCCTTCGGGGACGTGATTGACACGCCAATCCTGCCCGTGGCATTCTGTGACCGGATCGGGATTCCTTGAAGATCTCTGTTCACACCAATCTACGGGGAGTATTACGGTTTGTTCACCGGGAAAGGACCAATCGCTTGCCGCGAACGCTCGCTCTCATTCACACCAGCCAGGTGTTCCTGAATGTTGAACCTCTGGTGACCCAACTGCTTGCCGAGATCATGCCGGACGTCCGCATCATCAACATCATGGATGATTCTCTTTTGCCGGACGTCATGGCGGAGAAGAAGATCTGCCGCGCCGTGACTCGTCGGATGTGCCTCTACCTCATGGCTGCTGAGGCCGCCGGCGCTGATGCTGCGCTCTCACTATGCTCATCCCTCGGGCCGGCAATCGATGTGGTCCGAAAGATGGTTCGGATTCCCGTGATTAAGATCGACGATGCGCACACCGAAAGGGCGGTACGTGAGGCGAAACGGATCGGTGTAATTGCCACTGCAGCCACCACGCTGGGCCCGACCGTAGCACTGATTAAAGAGAAGGCGGCACTGCTAGGGAAGGAAATTGAAGTCCTCGAGTCCCTCGCGAATGCGGCGTTCGAAGCGTTGATGCACGGTGAAAAGGATAGGCACGACACTCTGGTGCTCGGTGCGGCTCAAGACCTGGCATCTCAGGTGGATTTGATCCTATTTGCGCAGGCTTCCATGACACGCCTGGCACCGGCCGTTGCAAAGGTGACTGGCTTAACGGTCCTGACAAGCCCCCGGCTGGCGATCGAGCAGACCAGGCGCGTGCTCGATGAGCTGGAGGCTGCCAGTGGGGAAGGGGGTCGCGATCTCCGAATCGACTAACGCGTCGCTCCTCCCAGCAGAGTTAAGGACCGGCCCGTACATTTAGTTCCATCATGGTGCGGTATCGCCGTGCCCCCCGGCTACTCATTGTTACGGTCCTATCGGACAGAGCCGTTTGTGATCTCAAGACAGGAGTTTGCGTTTCTTGTCCCAGCGCTCCCGGAGTCTGATGGAATCCAGACCCAGGTAGTTCCCCCTTGACAGCACATTCTTCCCGACACACTCCAACCTC
>JBGPHY010000705.1:0-3460 GCA_041484625.1 Terriglobia bacterium
GGGCTTCCCTCAGTCGGTGCGAGCTGCAAATTCCTCACAACGCCGGGTCGGCCCTTTCGACCACCCCCTAACCCCCTCCTAATCAAGGAGGGGAATTCGTTTACCACGATTGGTGAGGTTAGTTGGTTTGTGGGTGTTCGGCAAGGTTGGATTTTGGGGTAATGCGGACCCCATACCCTTGATCCCTCTCCCCAAGAAGAGGGAGAGGATAGTGAAGAAATAGTGGCACGGCTCCGAAGTCGGCTACCCCCTCACCCGGTCCGCGTTTTGCGGACCACCCTCTCCCTCGATGGGGGATTAATAAGGAATGCGGGCTTCCTGCCCGCATTTTTCGGTTTAGTGGACCCTGCGGTATGGTCAGGGGCCCATACGGGGCTGGGGGATGTTCGAGAGGACCCCTCACCCCCGGCCCCGCTCCCGCGCTGGGGAGAGGGGAGCCGTTAATTCATTATTGTGTTCCCCTCCCGTGCTTGGGCGAGGGGAATGGAATGTTTTAACTTTATATCCTTGTTTTCTCCGGCGAAGACAAGAGAGAGATTCTTGCGCGTACCAACTAAGCTGTAAAGATTCCGCCTGATGAAACAACCATGAAAATCCCGTATGCGATACTGGATTTTCATGGTATGATCATTACCATGATTCAACGTCCTCAACTACTGGCTGCTATCCGCGCAGCCCTTAAACGCAGCAGGTTGGCCGTTCTGGTAGGACCTCGCCAGTGCGGCAAAACGACGCTGGCCCGCGAACTGGTTCCCGCAGATTCACCTAACTATTTCGATCTGGAAGACCCCGCCGGTCTGGCTAGGCTGGACGAGCCCATGACGGCACTGAGAGGACTGAAGGGGGTAGTCGTGATTGATGAGGTGCAGCGCCGACCGGAGTTGTTTCCAGTGCTGCGCGTGCTGGCCGACCGCAAGCCGCTCCCCGCACGGTTTCTCATTCTCGGTAGCGCCTCACCGGATCTGCTTCGCCAGTCTTCGGAGTCGCTGGCCGGCCGGGTAGAGACCCTCTCGATGGGTGGATTCAGACTGGCCGAACTCGGCCTGAGAGCGCAGCTTCGCCACTGGCTGCGTGGTGGATTTCCGCCTTCGTTTCTGGCACGCGCGGAGCCCGATAGCCTGGCTTGGCGCAAGAATTTCATTCAAACCTTCTTGGAGCGCGACCTGCCCCAATGGGGGATCGGTATTCCTGCAACAGCGCTATTGCGTTTCTGGACCATGCTAGCTCATTATCACGGCCAGACTTGGAACGCGGCCGAACCGGCGCGCTCTCTGGGAATCAATGAGTCCACCACCCGACGGTACCTCGACATTTTGTCGGGTGTCTTTATGGTCCGGCAGCTTCCGTCCTGGCACGCAAATCTCAAGAAACGGCAGATCAAGGCCCCGAAAATCTATTTCCGTGACTCGGGCTTGCTGCATCAGCTGTTGGGTATCCGGTCGGAAAAGGAACTTCTCAGCCATCCGAAATGTGGTTCTTCCTGGGAAGGCTATGTCATTGAGGAGGTCCTCAAGACTGTCGAGCCCGACGAGGCCTATTTCTGGGGCACACATAACCGTGCGGAGATTGACTTGGTATTGCTCAAGAATGGGCGCCTGCTGGGTGTGGAATGCAAAAGGATGGACGCACCCCGCTTTACCCCTTCGATGCGAATTGCATTGGAAGATCTAAGACTGGAACGGATCGCAGTGATCCATCCTGGCACGCGGCGCTATTCACTGGCTAAACGCGTGAATGCAGTGCCAGCAGATCAGCTGGCTAAAGGTAGTTTTGAGGCGATCTTCCCGGAATAATGGCTAATGGCATGGGTTGGCATTTAGATTTCGCGGGTATGTGGACCTTTCACCCACGATCCCTCTCCCCGGCTGGGGAGAGGGAATTCCGGTTTGATGCATTTACCCGGGGTTGCGCTGCGCTCCACCCCGGGCTACAAATAGGTCGCCCCTTCAGGGCTAGACAGTGCGAGGGAACTCCGATCCCATGGCGACGCTTGGGCCATGCACCCTGGCGCTTGCCTCGCTACTTTCTTTCTGAAGGCTCTCAAGCCTTCAGCTTCGGGACATGGCGCCGCCAACGCTCATATTGCCCGCCACTTTTAATCGCACCCATTTGGAGGGGAGAGGTTGACAGCCTCCCAAGATGAGGATATAAGACTGACAGACAATTCCAATAAAACAAGGAGGAGTATCCCTATGAAACACGTAAGGTGTGTGTCGGGTTGTATTTTGTCCATTGCCTTCCTGGTCCTTGCAAGCCCGACTCTGCGGGCGCAAGACATGGTGAAGGTGGCCCCCAAGAACTGCAAGGTGCTGCTTGACAATGACAGGGTGCGAGTGGTCCGGGTGGTGCTCAAACCGGGCGAAAAGCTGGAGATGCATTCGCACCCTGCCAGCATCGTTTATTCCTTGTCCGGAGGCAAAGCGAAATACACTACGCCTGATGGCAAGACTGAAGAGCGTGAAATCAAGGCTGGTGTGACGAGATGGTCAGAGCCCGAGACCCACAGCGCCGAAAACATCGGGACAACCGAGAGTCGGGTCCTCGTCATTGAACTGAAGAAATGAGAGGGGTCAGATAGTAAGCGCACGGCCGGGTGCCACCCGAAAGCGGAACATGGTATGGATGTCCCGGGCGAATGAAAAATGAAGCGAGCCGGTTCGGTACCCCCGGTAGAGCGCGTGGCTCCTGCCACCCACTCTACCGCGGGCTCATATCTCCCGGCCCTGCCAGGCCAGCAAGTCGTTGAAACGGCTTCCAGCCGCTTCTCTATCCCTTTTCTCTCCTGCCCCACGTTTAACTGAGAAGCTGTGAAAAAATTCCGCCGGGTCCCGGACCCGGCCTACAACCCCGAGGTAATGCCTTTGGATTCATCGTAGGCCGTGTGCCCTCACACGGCGTTCTTCCTTCTTTTTGCCTTGAATCGGTTGTCTTCTCGTCTTGCTCCGGGACATTTGCAGAAGGCGGTGGAGGTTCTCAGTAAATCTAAGGAGGAACTGGCACCAAGGAAAACAGCGGTCAACGTGAGGTCGCGTAGGTTGATGAAAGATATGGTAGGCCTGGAGGGAATCGAACCCCCGACCAACGGTTTGGGAATAGAATAGTCAGTACACTTTCTAACCGACGTTTTCCCTTCCATTTACAACCACTTAAAGAATCACAAACCCGTTAATCCTAACTGAGCATCGCTAATCCGGCCTAACCGTGGGCACAATTTGGGCACAGTTAGAGGGTATGCGAATCACCACCTTTGTTGCGTGTAGAGCTGACCTTCCAGCCGCTCCTACTCCCCCCCGCAACTGCGCTGGTCGACTCACCCGCGGCAGGCCTAAACAAACGTCCGAGTAAAGTACGAGTTTTCATCTTACGGCTGGTGGTTTCATGCTAAAAATTCCCGGATAGAAATGAAGGAGCCTTCATGAAGATCATTGCCGTGGCAAACCAGAAAGGCGGAGTCGGCAAA
>JBGPHY010000706.1:0-3457 GCA_041484625.1 Terriglobia bacterium
CCCTGGAACTCGGCACCGTAAGCCACGACCAGAGAACTGGTCACCTGAACTTCATCCTGCACGTCGAGGTTAAAAAGGTTAAGTCGTTGACCCAGTTTGGGGAGGTCGGATGACAGTCCGGGAGACACGGGCAACTGACCGAAACTAACCCGCACCGATGAATTGTGCCCGTTGAGGTCTTTCACTCTTAAGACAGAATCCACTTCGGCAAAACCGGTGTCAGAAGCGACGCCGGCCACCACCCATCCCATCCGCGGATTGATTCCTTTGGCGAGAGCGAACTGGGTAAAAGTACCTCCAATGTTCAGCAGATCGGGGTCGGTGGAGTAAGCGGTGGTATAGACATTCACCACTCCCTGGAAGTCATTCGGCTTGCGGTAAGTCCGCCCGTCTGCTTCCAGGCTAACCGCCATCACGGGAGGTTTTTCCTCATCCGACTCAAAGACCCTGAGGATAGGACGTGTCGATGACACGGTCCTCAGTACTGACTCGATTTCTTCCTGGACAGGAACATCTTCAGCCCGGGAGCTACCGTTGCCCAGAGCCTGCTGGAAAAGGTTCTCCAGGATCAGGTTCAGGTCTGAGATTTTCCCAGCCAGTACTTCAATGCCACTTCTCAGCAACGGGGAATAATTGGCTATGCGGACGCTCAGGGAATACAATCCCGGGACAAGGTTGTGGAATTCGAATCGTCCGGCGACGTCACTGGTGGACCGCGTCCGAATCCTAGGATTGAATCCCCCTTCCAGCAGGGTCAATGCCGCACCTGCCAGAGGGGCGCCGTTAGTGTCTCGAACGACACCGCTCACCGAACCGGTAGGGGCAGCCTCCACTTGCAGGACGGCTGCGCCTGCCAGAAAACTTAGGACAACCAAAGCAACCAGCGATGGCCTTTTTATCCGCATAGCTCCCCTCTCCCAAAGAATCTAACGGATCTCAAACCTGGCTACGGGAGAAATGGATCTCTTACTCAAATTGTCGGTGACATTCACTACCAGACTGTAACGCCCGGGTTCCAGATCGGTCAGCGGGAAGAGCTTTTCCAGGGTCATCTGTTGGGAGGCGCCGGCTAGCTTATCCTTGTCTTCCATGAACCTGGATACTTCCTGATCGCCCCTCTTCAGAACGTACTCGATGGATGCCGAAAACTTATGGGTCGTTTCATCAATACCCAGATTGTAAACCTGGAAATAGATGCCCATAGTCCTGTTCCGATCAAAAACGTCTTTGACATTGGGGTGGACCTTGCACCCCCCGATTACAAACTGCCCAGCGGCCACCTGGTTGATGGGAAGTCGTTCGATGTTGTCAGCTAGAATGATGCTGCTGGCAGAAAGTTTGTCCTCTTCATACTTGGGAACCGTGAATCCTTTATAGTAGGTCCCTACGTTTCCGCTGTTGATGTCCTTCAATACCAGTTCCAGTTTGTACAAGCCAGCCCGCAGGGGAAGCGCTTTCTGGTACAGTGACTTTTTCTCCAGCGTCTGCTTGAAGAGCGATTCGGGAGCTTCAGCGGTGACCACATCTTCAAACACCTGTGCCACACGCCCGGTGAGCGTGGTGATCCGCCCGTAGATGTTCACCACGGCCCGCTGCACTCCCTCCTTGTTCTGGAAAGTCAAATCCTTGTTTTGGAGTTGGATGGTAATTGGCGTCAGGACTGTGTCTTCGGTAATCTTGATGAAATCGGTCCGAAAGTCGAAGGGAAGCAAATTATAGGACAGCTTGGTGTTGACGACCGTTTCCAGGTCTTTAAACTTGATATTGGGGGCCCTCATCAGGGCTGTGTATTGGGACAGCCGCGTGAACTGGTTGTAGGCCTGGCCTCTCCCACCCATAGCTTGACCCAGGTGCGTCCCGTCCGTATTGTTGAACCGGTCTGCCTTGCTAGCCAGGCCCATGGCTTCCATGTCGGTCAAGCCTGCGCCCGGCACATGAAGCAAGGCGTCCTTCTCTGAAGGGTCCATGGTGATGCGATACTCGCCACTCATGGTAGGGTCGACAAACTCAATAATGACTTCATTGCCCAGGCTGTCCCCTTCCAGGTAACGATAGCGCCAGGTCTCAAATGGAAAGGTGGATGTCTCTCCCCCACCTTCTTCGAAGGGACGCATATAACTACCGCCGCTGGGATGCGACTCGATTTGATCGGCGGGGCCCCAGGTAATGTAGATGCGGCCACGGTCTGTCTTCCATCCCGGCTTCCCTGAAGCAAAGCGTTCATTGGAATAAGCAATCCGGCGATAATGCTCATCCCGGAACTCGTTCTCGACCGTGTCGGGAGAGGGATCCCGCCTCAACCAGAATTGCTCGATGAACTGGTATCGTTCTTCGTCAGTCGTCAACCTCTTAAAAGCAGCCCTCTCTTCGTCAGTGATGATGTAAGTGACGTCCTCATCCAGCCATTTCTTGAGAAACTGGTCCGAAGTTTCTCTCTTGAGTGACTTCTCCCGTTCCTTATCTCTCTTGCTATTGTCCTTGTCCGCCGCCAGGGAAAGGCAAGGAATGGCGAAGCAGAGGGCGAATATCCACGTTCCCAGCTGCTTAAAATTCAAATGAGATCTCATGACACACCCTTGGTTTGAAACTCGATTTGAAACTGAGGTGAGCACTCGTCTAATTATAAGGAGTCCTTTGTGCAGAGTCAACTGGTTTTCGGAAAGTTGGGATAAGTCTACCACGTTGATGCTACGGGGACTTAGAGTCATCTCACCAACTCGGCAATGTATTCAGATGCGGAAAAGATCCAAAGATTTGCCCACGCCTTGAGTTATTCCTTGGCCCAACTAATCTTCACATCTTTGCGAAGCTGCATGATTTCCGTAAGGAGGGAAGCCTTATACCCATAAGCATAATCACTCCTCTCCTGTGCAGGGGGTCCACAAACACACCCACATCGACGTCACTCAGCACATTGTGGGTTTTCCTGGCGAGAGACCCAAACAGACACGCAAAGCGCACCTCTGGATGGAGACCAAAGAACGTCTGGAGCTTCCGGATGATTTCTTCCGAATCTAGGTCTTGCCTTCCATGGCTCAAGTCTACCACAGTAATTAGGACAACCTCCTTCAAAGATTGTGGGAGCGGTGGATGAGCTCTATGGGGTGGGAGCCGATCGTGGGACCGCTGTCCCCGCGCGGCGACCTTTCATCACCCATGTAATTCGCCGCTCGGAGGTCGGCTCCCACAGGCTCCCACGTTGTTATAGAATCATCACATTGAGAAAGGCCATGGCCAAGGGAGGGAAAGGGTTTCTTGGAATCGCTGATTGCCGGATGACCATGGCCACTCCGATATGGATGGGGCCAGCCCGGCGCGGACAGGGTTCTCCTCGATATAACCTCGGATGTACTGGAACTGCCTGGCTGATCTGATCCGGGTTTCATAGAAATTGTCCTGCCAAACCACGCCGAATTCTTTCAGGTGAGACGAACTCTGACGGGAGATCCATCGGTCC
>JBGPHY010000707.1:0-3454 GCA_041484625.1 Terriglobia bacterium
GGCACCGTTTCGCTGGCCGTGGCTGTGATCGAATCGGCTTTAGACCTAACACGACCCGGTAAAGCCAACGAGGGAGATGAGCTCGGCTTGGCTTGCATCGCCACAAGAGCGTCGCACGACTTTTTTGGCCCAACGGGATCGGGTCGGAATACCGCTCCGGATGTATGTGCGCTGGTCAGGCCCCTTTTCGAGCCTCTCGTAAACCGGTTTCACCCGTTCGGGCATGATCATCTTTTCTTTTGTCCCACCTTTGTTAAGGTTGATGCCTCTCTAGTGGTTGCAAGCTCTCCTCTGGGGAAGGAAGTAGGTTGCCTTATGAGCAGAAAGTTCGAGAGGATCATTTGCCTGCAACCTGTTTTCGAATCAGCATCAAACATGGATGATTGGAGGCAAAAGCTATGAGATATAACGCAGCAAAAAGTTGTGTTAGGTCGTGCTTTTTGAAGAACGTCTCGAGAGTCTTGACGACCGTCGTGATTTTTGGACTGGCTCCGTTGCCAGCTTTTGCGGAGAAGAAGGAAAACGAAAGGTTGTTCAATAAGATGGGGGATATCCTCATCTCCGATCAATTCAACAATCGAGTGATTGAAGTAACCAGGAATGGCCGGATTGTCTGGCAGTTTGGATTGGGCCCCAACGATCTCTCCGCAGCCTCAATCCTTGGCGTCAACGATGCACAAAGAGTGGGAAGGTTTACCCTGATGGCTGGAACTGGAGTTCCTCCGGGGTTAGAGCCTGGCTGCCCCAACGGGTGCCCTGACAATCGGGTCATTTTAGTCGACGATGACGGCAAGATCGGGTGGCAATATGGGAAATTTGGTGTGACCGGATCTGGTCCCGATGAACTGAATGCTCCCGTTCAGAGTACCTGGTTGCCGAACGGGCATGTTCTTATCACTGATCAGGGCAATCAGCGGATCATTGAAGTCACACGACTCAAAAAGGTTGTCTGGCAGTATGGGATGACCGGGGTGAGCGGAATCGGACCAAATCAGCTGAACAATCCGAACAGTGCTGAGTTGCTCAGCAACGGCCACATTCTGATCGCTGACGAGAACAACAACCGGTCAATCGAGGTCGCACGCAACCACCAGATTGTCGCTACCTTCACTGCGGGAGGAACAGTAAGTGGAGTTGCCTTTGCCAGCCGTCTTCCCAATGGGAATACCTTGTTGACCGATTCAAACAACAACCGGGTTGTGGAGGTTGATCCCCAAGACAATGTGGTCTGGGAATATATCACCAACACTCAGCAAGGCAGTAACTCCAATCCATTACCAACCCGAGCGATCCGTCTGGCGAATGAAAATACCATTATCAGCGACCAGTTTAACCACCAGGTAATCGTTGTCGATCACGACAAGGAGCTGCTTGCCAGCTATGGAAACCTCAATCAGCCGGGATTTGGGACGCACGACACTGGTCAAGGACTCAATGCCCCCTACGATGCAAAAGTGGTCGATGATTATACCGGAATCACGCCTCCTTTTGGGGATGGAGAAGATGACAGGCAAGACAATGAGGGGAAAGACGGGCAATGACAACCAACAGGTCGCCACATTTCTCACACCATCTGGATTGACGGGGACGTGACCATCTTGTGCCCTTTCAGTGAGCAGGAAGGACCTGAAGGAGAGAAACGGCTGAGTTGAGCAGGCTCACAGAAAGGGCACGTCGCTTCTGCCAATGTGGACCTGTGCGGCAAGGCTGGAGAAGGGGCTTTTCGGGAGGATCTATTCTATCGCCTGGCAGTCATGACGCTTGCCTTCTCTTCGTTACGTCAACGATCGCAAGATATTCTGAAGAGAAGCATCTTTCGCAAGTATCATGGCTGCACGCCTGTATGGGTTAGGCAAGAACACACGGTGTTGATCACATCTCCAACCTGAATGCCGTCCGGGCCACCGACCAGACGCCCTTCCGAACACTCAAACATAGCGGCGCAACCGTCTGTGCAATCCACCAGTTGCGTCACGCGGATACGGTAGTTAGTCTTGTTGACCTCCTCAACCACGCCACAATAGCCATTGCCTTGCCATGGTCTAACACAGACTGTGTCTCCAACTGACCTTCCCGAGGGGTGGGCCCCGGCCCGGCGGAGCATCGCGGCTAGTTTGATGTGCCCGGTCCGTTCGGCCGTCTCCAAAGCCGTCCCCCAGCCGCGCTGGCTGGCATTGAGGTTGGCCCCGGCTTCGATCAGGAGGCGGGCGATTTCAATCTGACCCTGCTCGGCAGCTTCGATCAGCGAGGTCCGCCCTGCAGGTGACGTAGCGTTCACGTTGGCTCCCTCAGCCAGAGATCGGCGCACGGCCCACAGTTGCCCTGTCTTCACCGCCTCCAACAGTGCGACGTTTCGCTCCTGCACCTGGGCATTGGGGTTTGTGCCGTGTGGCAACCGGGATCGTAAGAGAGCCAGGTCACTGGTTCGCGCCTCTTGATCCGATTGCTCCTGCTCGCGACGGCGCTGGAGTGAAGAAGTAATTGAGCTTCGCGAGATCGTCGGAGTTTGCCACGTCTTCAGGATGTCCTCTGCCGGCTTGTCTCGTGGATTGTAGTCGGTGTCGTCCGCCGTCGGCGCGGGAACCGGCCAGGCCCACCAGAAGATGCCTTTCATCCAGACGGCCTCCTGGCTCCAGACCCTGTAGGCAGCTTCGTAGCAGTCCCGCTGCTCCGCAGGGTCGTAAGCCCCGGACAAGCTAAAGTTCCACGGCTCAGTGTTGGCGCCGTCCACGCTCCTGTAGCCGATCTCCGTGAAGACCACCGGCTTCTGCCGGGAGTTGGCGAAGTTCTGGACAGCGGCAACGGGGTCCTCGTCGAAACGGTTTCGACGCCAAGCAGCGATCAGTTCGTCAAGAGTCACGTCGGTCCGGCTGGTCAGGGGGAAGTACGCGTCCAGACCTATGAGGTCCAGCCGGTCCCAGAAAGAGACCGAGGTGAACTCGTCCCCCGCCGAGGTCGCGTTGGCGGCATAAGTGAGCAGCCCACCGTAGACGGCCCGGATCGAGTCGATCACAGCGATCCAGCGGTCCCGATTGGCAGTACCACTGATTGTCTTAAACTCGGTGCCTATGCAGAAGGCTTCGACATGCAGTTCCTGGGCCATTTGGGCGTATTGGAGAATGAACGAGGTGTAGCTGGCAAACCAGGCGTCGATGCTGGTCGGGATGAGTTCACCTCGCCAGTGGCCGTCCGACGCGTCGACATGGGGCTTCAGCATGACCTTCATACCCTTGTTGCGCAGTTCCTGAATGGCGACACGAAGGGACTCATCGGTGGGAGTCTGCTCGGGCCGTCGTGCGATGACTGTCGAGGTGACCGTGTCTTGATACCAGGTGACAAGCAAGGCTGCCCAATTGGCACCCGTCGTGGCGAGCGCATCGCGAGAAGTGGTGGCGGTGGGATATGTATACTCGTCGAACCACCAGGAGACATGAGTAATCCCATTGTACTCGAA
>JBGPHY010000708.1:0-3453 GCA_041484625.1 Terriglobia bacterium
CAACTGATCTGGAGCCTGTCTAGCAATTTGAGTTCATCCTGAAAGTAGGCGTAGATCCCGTCCCGTCGATCCGTGAAAGTGGTGGTGCCAACGCCACGATTGGCGCCATAGGTCCCGGTCGGGATCTCATCCTTTAAAAAAGATTCCAGCGATTTCCAGTCGTAGCTTCCGCGGGCGTTTGGCAGGAAATCGGTGGGAGCATTCCAACGGCGGAACTCGAGACCGAATTTGTAGTTGTGTCGATTCTTCAACCAGTCAAAGTTGTTAACAAATTGAATCAAGTTCTCCTTATGAGTTTGCGGGGAATCCGTCCTGGGTCCCATAAATAACCCGAGGCTGCTAATGCTGTAATTCGGCGTGCTGACAAAGCTGGCGGGTATGTTGGAATTCTGACTGAGACGATGGAAGATGAGCCGCGTCTCTCTGATGAAGTTGTTCTTGATGGGTTGGATTTGGGTGACGTTGAGCTGCCATTGATTGACGCTGCGGTTCCCGGAGTAAAGCGGGTCTGCAAACTGAGAATTCAGGCTGGATTGCTCCTGATTGGAATACTGGAATCGGCCATGAATCTGTTGAACGTCGGACTGATAGTCCACGTTGGTCATCCAGTCCCGCTGGGTGAGGAATTGCGAGGAAGCGCCCACCAGGTCACCGAGTTCCACCGGATAGATGACGCCATTGCTTCCCTTCACGTTGGCGTAGTTCCCATTGGGCACCAAGGCAGTGGGCCAGATGCTCTGGTTCTGGATAATCGACACGTTGTTGCTGCTCAGCCCTTTAATACTGTCTTTTATGGTCTGGAGGCCATCATTGGTAATACTCTGGCCCCAGTAGGCCAGTGGCGCTCCCCCCAGGGACTGATACTGGTACGCGGCAAAACCGAATAACTTATCTTTGATGATCGGTCCCCCAATGGTCCCAGCGCCGCGAAAGAAGTCATAGCGTTTTTTGTTGTCGATGAGCCCTCGGGACAGCTCTGGCTTCTCCTGGTTGTCGCTTGCGTTCATCTTGCGGTTGCTGCCTGCTCCCAAGAGACTCCCGTGCAACTGATTGGTTCCTCCCTTGGTGACGACATTCAGTAAACCACTGGCCGATTGCCCGTACATGGCTGTGAAGGAACTGGGCTGTATTTCGAGTTCTGCAACAGACTCAGGAATGGCCGGGAGAGATGGACCGGTCACATCCAGTCGATTATTGTCTGCGCCGTCCAACGTGAAGCCATTTGAGCTGGGGCGCATTCCTCCCATCGAACCGCCTTCTCCAATTACGGTGTTGTTCTGGCTAACAACGCCCGGCAGAGAAACGGAAAGCGTAAAAGGGGATGCATTTCCCAACCGACCGAAGTTTGGAAGATCTGCAATGGGTATGCCCTGAATGGAACTCGAAAGCCCATTGTTATCGAGAATGACTTGGCTTTCCCGACCGGATGTGGTGGTGGCCACCAGTTCCCCCTTCTCTAGAACAAAATCCACTGTGAGAGACCGGTTTAACAAAACTTTTACATCTGAAGCCAGGGACCTCTTGTACCCTTTGAGTTCTGCCTCCACTGTGTACTGGCCGGTCCATAAATGGGCCAACGTGTAGAAGCCGAAAGAATTACTTTCGGTCGTTTGGATTGTGCCGGTTTCTGCAAGCTTCGCGGTTATCGTGACTCTGGGAATCCCCTTTCCGTCAGAGGAGTCCCGAACGCGTCCATGGACGACCCCATCGAGGCTTTGCGCGAGAATGGGGCTCGAAGTGAGGAGCGTAGTTAGAATGACCAGAAAGATTGCGGAGATGGTTGTTAATCGTTTCATGTGCCTCCTAGTCAGGATTACCTCGAGTTATCAATGGGAGACTGGACTTGGACATTGACTTCTCACTCGAGAAGCGGCCGATGCTCGGCGAGATGACATCAACGATACTCAAGAGGATGAGCAGCAATTGAACGCACCACAAACTGAACAGTCTTCAGTGGCCGTTTCTGCCCATTAGGTCGGGCACACATCCTCTCGTGAACCTGAGATGCAGGGTGGGAAATTGGTGGCTTTAAGATTTGGTAAAGAAATGGTGAATTTGTGTAAAGTGACAGTCTTGGCGAGACTCGGCGGAGAACGTCCGGTACGTCCTCTCATCTCCTGATTGACTGCAAGCCATGAGAACTGGCTGCCCAATGGCGAAAAGTCAGCGTTGCCGGAGAGCAAGGGCAGCCAGGAACCTTGGAGCATCCTGAAATAGACAGATCAGACGTGAAAGTCAACGCCATTGAGGTTCAGCCCTGTTTGGGCTCTCTGTTGTCGAATCGAGGAAAACACCTGTTGAGCAACAGTGATGTCGCCTGAATTTAAGGCGTCTTGGAGATTCTGCATGTCTTGCTCAGACTGTGAGGTTGCGCTGCCTCCATTACCCAGTCTGTGCTGAAATCTCTGCAGGTCCTGCTGAATAATAGAAAAGGCATTCTGTGCCGCGGCGAGATCTCCCGAGTTCAATGCCTTTTCAAGGTTCTCCCAGTTTTGCTTCCGCGCGCTTTGGTTATTTTGAGCATCGGGCGAAGGGGGTGGCCCTTGGGCCCTTCGCTGTTGAATCGTAGAAAGCGCCTGATGAGCCGCAGTAATATCCCCTGCAATTAATGCCTGTTGAAGATTCTCCATATCTTGCTGGAACTGGTTGGATCCCCCCCCGCTTCCTTTCTGAACTTTCTGCATCTCCTGCTGAATAGCAGCGAAAGCCTGCTGCGCAGAGCCAATGTCTCCCGAGTTTAGAGCTTTTTCAAGATTCTCCCAGTTTTGTTTCCACTGCTTCCATTGGTTTTGGATGTCCATTGAATCAACATTCAAGCTGATTGAAGAGACATCCGACATGGATGACATATTCCACTCCTTTCTTTAATCGTATTGCGTGGTTTGCCACTCCGGCAAACAGTCTTGGTGATGACCACTTTGACTTCAACTCCTCTCACCGTGTTGGATGCACAGCTCTCAACCATAAAGGACAAGTCGTTGGGTGCAACAATCTGACCAAGGATTCTTACTTTACTCTCGGGATCTCACGGAAATGACTCCAACATGGAATAGCCTCCTTTCTATTTGTTGTTAGAGGGTCTCGACCCGCAGGAACCAGACACAACCTGATCTCTCACGGAACAGGATCGGCAAACCTGGAAGAGACATGCGTAAAGATACGGTAAAGACATTGTAAAGAGTGAATGAGCTTCCCGCCGTCATTTAAAGGGACTGAGCCGCCTCAATCCGCCATGCCAGTTCAATTTGAGAATCAATGGAAGAACGACATCCCGGCAATACTCGTGTGATTTTCACCCGCTATAGTCATTTCCAGATTTTACTTATCCCTTACGAACTCTTTACCTCTCGGTCCTTCGCAGAGGCATCTATAGGAATATGGTCCGACGTGCTCCCGATGTTTTCGGCTCGAGTAATAAAGAAAAGCAATGAAAGAACCCAAAAAGGAGGGTGA
>JBGPHY010000709.1:0-3451 GCA_041484625.1 Terriglobia bacterium
CGGCGAAAGAAAAAAACAATAGTAAAAGTCTGACGCAAGCTTCCACTTGGTCAAACACCAATACCAACGCAAGTCCTGCCTCCTTTCCTCTTTTTCCTTTCTTTCTTTGAAACGAGGTTTGCGTCCCATGCTTTCCCTCTCCCCCTGGTCAGCCTGACCCCATCCTGATCCTCGCTGGCGAAAAAGTCAAAAAGTCAAGTGCGGCACCAGTTTCCATGGGTATCAGGCCTTCGCCTGGGAAATGCCGCAAGATGAGGCGGTCGACACGACCGCCCTACAGCGGAACCAGGCAAGACCGAAGCTGTACAGAACGGAACAGATAAGTTCCAGATTCTCGGCTAAATGCTTTGCTTTTGGCCGGGTTTTCTCCTTGATTTTCACTTCCCATTCTCCGTATCCTTTCAGGCGGCACTTCCCGTAACGGCTCTGATCCTACAGGATCTTGTGACAGGAGAACCGCGACCATGGCAGTCTACAAGAATCGGCTGGAGGCCGGACAGCAACTGGCATCCCGTCTCTCTCACCTGCAAAACGACAACCCGGTGGTGCTGGCCATCCCCCGGGGCGGCGTGCCTGTGGCAGCCCCCGTGGCTCGTGAACTGAAGACATCTTTCAACCTGGTTCCCATTCGGCGCCTGGCCATTTCCTGGAGGCCGGAATGTGATTATGGATATGTCGACAGTCAGGGAGAAACCCACTTGAACCATGCTCTGGTCGGCCAAGTTCGCTTGACCTCTCCCGAAATCCACCGCATCGCTCAAAAGGAACGCGCCCAACTCGTCCAGGATCTTGAGAACTGGGGGGTGCCGCTCCTTCTCGAATTGCCGAAACGAACGGTGTTGCTCATTACTGACGGGATGCACTCCGGCTGGGCCATGTACAGTGCTATTGAGGTGGTTAGGAAGTTGGGAGCCGGAAAAGTCGTAGCAGCATTACCGGTTTCTCATTTTCGCGCCAAACGCTTCGTGGAACGCCACTGCGATGAAGTCATTTCCCTTCTGGTTGAGGATATTGCGTTGTTCCGGCTGGAGGACTTCTACAAGGAGTTCCCTCCAGTCACAGATGAGGAGATCAAAGGCCTGCTGACGGCTTCGGGGCCACGAGCTGAACAGCCGGCGGCCTGAACGAACAAGGACGATTCTCACGAGAGAAACCCATGAAGATTACGGACGTTAAGACCTACATTGTTGGCAATCCCTGGAAGAATTGGCTGTTTGTGAAGCTGGAGACGGACGAGGGTATTCATGGCGTCAGCGAGGCCACCTTGAATGCGTTTGCCAAGACCATCGAAACCGCGGTCCATGAACTGAGAATGCATTATATCGGCATGGATCCATTTCAAACCGAGCTGATCGTCCAGAAAATGACCCGCGATCCCTACACGGAAGGGGGCCAGCTTCACATGGCGGCCGTGGCGGCCATCGAGGTAGCCTGCTGGGATATCATCGGCAAGTATGTGAACCAGCCCATCTACAATCTAATGGGCGGCCGTTGCCACGAAAAATTAAAGGCCTACGCCAATGGGTGGTACCAGGGACCTCGAACTCCCGAGAGCTTCGCCCAAAAGGCCAAGGGAGTTGTAGGCCGGGGTTACAGGGCCCTGAAGTTCGACCCTTTTGGAAGCGCGTGGCGGACCATGGACCCGGCGGACGAAGCCCTCTCGATCGATATCGTGGCGGCTGTTCGGGAAGCGGTGGGCCCCGGAGTGGAAATTCTCATTGAGGGCCATAACCGTTTTTCAGTGGCCACGGCCGTTCGGGTTGGGCGCCAGCTCGAGCCCTTCAAACCCACCTGGTTCGAGGAACCAGTCCACCATGAGAAAATTACCTCCATCGTTGAAGTAGCCCAGAAACTCTCGGTGCCGGTGGCTTGTGGCGAGAGCCTCCATAGCATTCAGCAGTTTGCCGAGCTGCTGGCTCACAATGCGGTTCATATTTTGCAGCCCGAAATCATGAGTATGGGAGGCCTGCTCAACACAAAAAAGGTCTGCGCCTTGGCCGACGCCCACTACGGAGTGATGGCCCCTCACAACGCGCAGGGCCCGATCTCAACCGCCATGTGCGTCCAGGTGGCGGCTTGCACACCCAATTTTCTCGTCCAGGAGATCTTCGACGATTTCAATGTCGAATGGGAGTCGTCTCTGGTTACCCACTCCATCCAGGTGATCGATGGATATATCGAGATCTCGGAACGGCCGGGGCTTGGCCTCGACTTGAAATTCGATGAGCTGGCAAAACACCCTTACCATCCCGACAACTACCTGCCGTTGTTCAAACCCGGCTGGGAGCGGCGGGAGGGGAACCGCACCCAGTGAAACCTGGGACAGGCCGCGGCCGTCGGATGGAGGCAAGACACATTCCGACGCTAAAAAGGTAAAGAGGCAACGGTCGGAAATTCTGCCCTATTAGGGTCCATCTTGTCGTGGGCCTCCGAGCCACGGGTTCCGCGGGTGACCGCTGTCACCGTGCTTCACCCGTGCCCATTCGTATTCCACCCCTGCGGGGTTCTCCTTGGCTGAAGTTGACACCCACGCACTGCAGCTCTCCCCTGCCGTCAAGTCAATGAAGATCCAATCGCCCTGGCTCGCCTTCGCAGAGCGCTTGACAGGCGAGAGAAAATCTGTATAATTATGCGGTTTGTTGTATATTTATGCAAAACGACATTGCCGGCAAGGCCCTTCGACAGAACAGGATTCTCCGCCTGGTCCACTCCCGGCCCATCCGAAGCCAGCTCGAGCTAGGCCGGCTGCTGCTCCGGGAGGGGATTGGAACCACTCAGGCCACCCTGTCACGCGACCTTCGCGAACTGAACCTGGTCAAGACGCCGCGAGGATACCGGCTCCCGGGCGAATTGACACCCGCTAGGGACGGTGAGACCCAACTGCGACAGACCTTGGGTCAATTCCTGAGCGGAGTCGATGCAGCCGGGAGCCTGGTCGTCGTCAAAACCAGCCCGGGCAGTGCCCATCCGGTGGCGCTGTCGCTGGACGGTTCCGGCTGGAAGGAGATTGTCGGCACGGTGGCAGGGGACGACACGGTGCTGGTCGTGGCCCGAAACGTTCTGAAGGCGCGCGAGCTGAAAAAAAGAATACTAGCCGTGACTGGGCGTTAAGGAGCGCGTGGTCTCAATGTCGAAAGCCTTCAAGGTGGGCCTCATCGGCGCTACAGGATATTCCGGTGCGGAGATTGTTCGTCTTTTGCTTCGCCACGTGGCGGTAGACCTGGCGGTTCTGATGACCGCAAACCTGGAGCGCAAGGCGACCCAATCTCAGAAACTGAGCGAAGTGCTCCCCCAGTTTCTCGGCCTCTGTGACTTGCCCATCGAGCCTCTGGACTTCGACCGGCTGGTGCAACTTGGAGTGGCATCCGTATTCCTGGCCACTCCCAACGAGACGTCCCACGGCCTTGTGCCGCTTTTACTGGAGCGGGGGTTGCGCGTGATTGACCTGAGC
>JBGPHY010000710.1:0-3448 GCA_041484625.1 Terriglobia bacterium
AGCTGAAGAAGGCTTTTGATGTCGTGAAGAAAGCCAATGCGATTGTTCAGATCGGTACCCAATTGCGCAGTCTGTCCAGCTTCAGAGGATGTCGGGAGGTTTATCAATCCGGGATTATGGGCAAGGTAGCTCGCATCGAGCAATGTCGCAATGGGGACCAGCCTTATTGGTATCGTTACCTTAAACCAGACGTGAAAAAGGAAGATCTGGATTGGGGGGAATTCTGGATGGGGAAGCCCAAGCTTCCATTTGATCCGATCCTCTATTCCGGTTGGTACGGATATCGCTATTTCTCCGATGGTCCGGTCCCCGGGTTGGGGAGTCACTTCACTGACCTGGTTCACTTCATCACTGCAGCGCAGTTCCCAAGCAGTTGCGTCTGCCTGGGCGGGACCTTCATCTGGAATGACGCCCATCAATTTACCTGTCCCGATCAGGTCCAGGCGTCCTGGATCTATCCAGAAGGTTTCATGGTCAGCTATTCCACCAATTTCGGAAATGATTATGGTAACAGCTTCAAGATCTTCGGCGACCAGGGAGTCTTGAAGATGGAGGATTGGAACTCGCCGGTCTATACTGCGGAGGGGGGAAGCAAGAATAAGGGGATTATCAGAGGGGTCAACGCAGTAAAAGAAATCGAAGGACCGGATCACTTCCTGGATTGGCTGCAATGCCTGCGTTCACGCAAGACACCCCATGCCCCGATCGAGGCGGGATATCAACATGCGGTGGCATGCATCATGGCCATGGAATCATTCAACAGCGGTCGCCGGACGCATTACGATTCCCAAAAGCGATCCATTCGTTATGAATAGCTACTGCTGAAGGGTGCCTCTTGGGTCGATGCTGGGGCGGTCCATGATAAGATCTCTGACATCACTGGGATTAAACGATTTATCGTCGTCTGTTGTCAAATCGATTTTCCGAGGAGAACTTCTATGAGTCCAATTCCCCCGTTCAGCCGGCGCGGCTTCATTCTGGCTTCCGCCTCGGGCCTGCTGTCTACCCAATCACTGCTGGCAAAAACCAAAGGTGAGACCTGGCAAATCGGTTGTTTCACACGTCCCTGGGCAGATTTCGATGTGCTGACCAGTTTTGACGCGATGGCGAAGGCAGGATTTCACTATTTAGGCCTCATGACTACGGCGCCGGAGAATCGCCTGGTGATTTCCGTATCTACCCAAGAAAAAGAGGCAGCACGAATCGGTCGAGAGGCCAAGTCGCGCGGCTTGATCATTCTCTCAGTGTATGGGGGGGGTTTCCGGTTGAGCAGTCGCTCGAGGCTGGTGTCGAGGGCTTGCGCCGGCTGATCGGCCTCTGCGCGGCATGCGGCTCCAAGTCGCTGCTTCTCGGAGGGACTGACAAAGCAGAGACTTTCGAGGCCTATTATCAAGCCGTGACCCGCTGCTGCGACGAGGCGATGCGACAGGGGATTCAGTTGACGGTCAAGCCCCATGGGGGGCTAAATGCCACCGGCCCGCAATGCCGGAAGATCATCGAAAAGGTAGGACATCGGAATTTCCGTCTTTGGTACGACCCTGGAAACATCTTCTATTACTCCGATGGGCAGCTTGATCCAGCAGAGGACTCCGCCAGCGTGGACGGGATTGTCAGCGGCATGAGCGTCAAGGACTACCTGCATCCAAAGACGGTGGACGTTACTCCCGGCAGCGGGCAGGTCAACTTCAGAGCCGTGCTGACACGCCTCAAAAAGGGAGGCTTCAAATCCGGGCCGTTGCTGATTGAGTGCCTGAAGCGGGGCGACCTGGCGGCGCTGCATAAGGAAGCCGTCCAATCGCGCCAGTTTCTGGAGACCTGCTTGAAGTCAATCTGACCGGGACCATCCACCCTTCACAGCGCGGACTTCCTCTTCGAGCAGGTCTGCGATATTCGCAGGTTGCGAACCGCAAAGTGGTTCCCTTCATCAGCCGCGGGTAGGCGCGACTGGCGCCTACCCGCGGAACCAACCCGATCAATCGCCCAACCCCGGCGGGGTTGGATACAACCCTGTCAGGGTTGTCCCATTTATGTCCATCTTTCCGAGGGTTGGTCCGCCATGAAGCGGACCAGCCCTCGGCTGTTAATTAGAACCGCTTCGCGGTTCCCAACCGAATCAAAATGTCCAAACTCCAGAAACCTGCGATATTGGCAGGTCGGAAGAACATCTTCGCGTGCAGACCGTGCGGGAGGGCAGTGTGCGCAAAGCGGGGAAGCGGTTGCGCTGTTCCAACTCTTATTGGAGCTGAAGTCTTAACCCGATCCTCGCCATTAGCGGTGGTCCGACGGTCAACACGGGCGTGCGCCCGACGTCGCAACGTTGATTGAAAAGGTTCTCTGCGGCAACAAACACCTCTACCCCGTGAGAGAGCGGACGCGAAGCCATCGCATCCAGGGTGAAGTATCGATTCAACGGTAACAGGTTCTGGTCGTCGTCAAATTCCCTTCCTACAAATCGCCCCTGCAATCCCAAGGTGAGGCGTCGTGAGTTGGAGTACCGAGCTTGAAAGGTAAACACATTCCGAGGTACGTGGGGGATGAACAGACCTTCCAGAACGGGGTTAGCTGGAAAACGTCGCACCACGGAATCCACAAACTGGTATCCGCCCGAAAGGGTGATGTTGTTTGTAAGATATCCCTCGAAATCAAGTTCGACCCCACGTTGCTCCGTGCTCCCGAGGTTCTGGCGCTGCCGTGTAATCAGAGTTGGTTGAACCTCGAGTGTCACGTTGGCAATTGGTTGTGAGATCACAGCCCCAAAAAGAGTTCCGCACAGGGTGAGCCTTTTGGCAAAAGCTGAATAGCTCGCCCCGGCCTCAATCCCTGTCAGGCGTTCCGCATTTAGTGAGTCGTTTGCCAGCGTCACCACATTGCCGAGTCGAAACGAGCGGTAGAGCTCGTTGAGGGTCGGGGCCCGAAAGGCCCGATAAGCAGAACCGCGTAATACCAGCTTATCCGTTATCCCATGCACTATTCCCACTCTCGGACTGATGGCTTGTTCGACCCGTTCGGGAAACGATGCAACCGTGACTGAGCCCGAACCTGCAAGTGGAGTGGTCGTAGAGAGGCCATCGTAATTCCGCCAACGGTCGAAGCGAACCACTGCAGTGATCATCCATCGGGGTGTGAGACGGATAATGTCTTCAGCAAAAATGCCGGTATCCCCCTGCCGCCCTCCTGCCCCCACAGAAGATGAGAGATGCCCCTGAACGTAAACCAGTTCATTGCTGGCTCCTCTTACATCCTGGCTTTCGAGCCCCGCAACCAGGGTTTGTCTCGAACCGAGCGGCCGCGACCATTGGACGGAGCCGCCCACTTGCTGTGCGGGAACACGCTGGATGCGCGTGAGGGTCTCGCTGCTACGATCAGGAGCAATCGCGGAAAAGGTCTGATCATAAAGCTGCGGTCCGCCGTAAGCACGGAATTGGAAGGTCCCCCACGCATTGGATTG
>JBGPHY010000711.1:0-3446 GCA_041484625.1 Terriglobia bacterium
CTCTCCACATTGAAATTGATCAGAAAGCCTTGCTTAATGCCGGAAAGCCTCACGTAAGTCAACAGCTGCGCTCGGTAAATCGCTTTCATTTCGTCAACGCTCCCTAAATTCCCTCTTCATGCCCTTCATGCTCTTCATGGATGATTAATCTGAATGGGAGTGGTCATTTCTCGGTGAACAACAGCAATACCGACGATATCTTCAATCTCCCTCCTAAGAGGCTGAAGTTTTGAAAGGAGGAATCTACCGTCGTTCCTGGTTCTTTCGCGCCTGCAAGAACGCCCTACAGGATCTTGTCACACAGACGAAGGCATGTCGAGACTTCGCCCCGAAAATTCTCCCGTGTAACTGACACATTGCCCGGACGCCACCCCGGAAGCAGGCACTTTTATAATTACCTTGGTCCTTTACGCCTCGCGAACGGAGCTCAACGTGACTACTGTTTATTCTTAATCCCGGTATTCGGTGATCCAGATATTGCCGGTGAGTTCGCCCATCGGAAAGACAATCTGGTTGCGGCTCACGGACATGCTAGTGTGGTCGAGCCAGACATTCCTGAGAGATCGCCTGGGGTCATGCGAGTGATACACCGGGAAAGGCAAACCCAGCGGCCTTTTGCTGGTCGGATCCAGCTTCTGCCCCCAGATGCATCGGAAACCATCCCGCTCCGAATAGAAATAGAGCAGATTTCCATCCGGTGACCAGTTCGCAGCCATATCAAATCCGGAGCCATCCGTGATGGTCACCCACTCCTTTTCGCCGACTGCCACGCCATTGTGCAGAGGAACCACCATAATTGAGACTTGCACTGCGCTGATATTGGTGTTCAAGGTGATCCAGCGGCCGTCGGGCGAGACATGCGGTGCAATCAGATCACGGGAGTATTGGATCGCGGGCGACCGTTTGCCGGAATTCACATCAATTGAGTCTATCCGTGTCAAACCACTGGGAAGCCAGTACAACAGAAGTTTGTTTCCATCCGGGAACCAGTCGCCTGGATACCCGCATTCTTCACAGAGCAATCTCGAGGTCAGATCATCGGCATTGGCTACGTAAACTGTCGCTTTATTCCGTAAATTCACCCTGTAAGCAACCATTGACCCATCCCTGGACACTTTTGGGACGTGCAAGTCGGACCTCTCCGGCGATTCGGGTAGTAATGGCCTGACACGCCCGCTATTCAGCTCCTTAATCAATCCTGTTCTGCTCCCGGAACGGCGGGAGGTGTAAACCAGTCTCTTGCCATCGGCTGAGATACTAGGCAATGCGTTAATGGAGTCGTCCTGTGTCAGCGCCTGAACCTCGCCAAGGGCTTTGCCCTGGGTGTGGTCGACAGGCAGGGCCCAGATATTTCCACTCTCCGTAACACTGGAGAAAGCCAGGTAGCCAGAAGCCACTGAGGGCTGGATCTGGCGAGCAGTCCCGGAAGTCAAACGCTGAGGCGAACCGATAACCTGGAACGTTTCGGGCGAGATGGAAATCTGCCAGATGTCTGAATTGTCCTGACCCCTCCTGGAAAAAACGAGTGTCCGCTGGCTTGTCCATTCGAGTAGAGTTAACCCCACACCCTGGGTTATGTAAGAGTATTCGTGAATGCCTGTCTGTGTAGCCGGTCCTCCTTCCACCGGTGTCACCCACCAACCTTTTTCTTTTTCGTATTCCCTGTAACCATAAAACAATATGTGCTTTCCATCCGGAGACCAGGTGGGAAATGCCACTGTTAAAAAATCCGGCTGCAACTGCCGCGCAACCCCTCCGGAAAGAGGCAGGATAAAAGACTTGCTGGCCCACACTATGTTTCCAACCCAGTAGGCCATCCATCGGCCATCGGGGGAAAAGCGGGCGCGATGGCCTTGTTTGGTCAGCAGTCTCTCCTGTCCTCCGCTCGCCGGGATCAAATAGATTCCACCTCTATTCCGTGCAGAACTAAACGCGATCGAGCTGCCATCCGGCGAAAAGGCGGGTTCAGAGTCATCGGCCGCGTCGCGGGTAAGACGCAGCGGTTCGCCCCGAGCTTCGCCCCCGGCGAGTTGTTGCACCCAGATGTCCAGGTTTCCCTCCCCGCTCCGGTCCGAGGCATAGGCAAGCAGTCTCCCATCGGGCGAAAGCGCCGGATCGGTGGTCAACCCAGTGTCCCAGGTGATCCTTCTCAGCACGGGCGGACTAGAGGGAACCGCCGGCCTTCTCATCCACCAGAGTGTTCCCAGGATGATCGCAACCAGAACTCCCAAACCGACACCAATGGCCCAGCGCCATCGTCCTGACAGCTTCTGCCGGAGACGGCCTTCGGCAATCCACTTCAGCTCACTCTCGAGGTCGTTTACGCTCTGCCAGCGGTCATTGGGGTCCTTGGCTAGGCAGCGCTGGACCACGTGTTCCAGGGCCGGCGGAGTCAGCGGTTGCAGGCGGGTCATTGGCGGCGGTTGTGAGTTGAGAATCGCAGCCATCAGGCTGGCCTGGCTCTTCCCCTCGAATGCCTTCCGCCCAGTGGCCATCTCGTAAATTACTGCACCCAGCGCGAAGATATCCGTTCTGGCGTCAGCCTCCTTCCCCTCCACCTGTTCCGGCGCCATGTATTCCAGTGTCCCCAGGATCATCCCCGTCTCTGTCAGGCTCTCACTCTGGATGGCCGCACTGGAGTGGTCCGGCATCTTCTTGACCGGGTGCCTTTTCGCCAGACCGAAGTCGAGCAGTTTCGCCCCGCCTTCGGTCAACATAATGTTGCCTGGTTTCAGGTCGCGGTGGATCACCTCCTGGCGGTGAGCCTGCTCCAGCCCACTGGCGATCTCAATGGCTATCTGCAACAGTCGCTTCAATGGCAGCGGCCCTTTCTTCAACCGCTCGCTCAGCGGCTCTCCTTCCAGGTACTCCATTACCAGGAAATCGACGCCTTCGTGGCTGCCAATGTCATGAAGAGCACAGATATGCGGATGATTCAGCCCCGCAATCGCCCGGGCTTCCCGCTCGAAACGCTGGCGCAGGTCCTTCCGTTCAGCCAGATGCTTCGGCAGGACTTTGATAGCCACCGTCCGGTTCAGGCGGGTGTCTTTGGCCTTGTAGACTTCCCCCATGCCTCCGGCACCCAGCAGTCCCAGGATCTGATATGGGCCCAGCTGCCGACCTACCAGCGAGGGAGGCTCCTGCGAGACCTGCTGGGCCACTGCCTCGATGGCCGGACTGTCCAGGAATTCACCGGCCTTTTCATGCATGGCCAGCAGTGTCTCCACCTCTGTGCGTAGTCCCGAATCCCCTAGGCAGGACTCTTCCAGGAACAGCGCCCGCTCCTTTGTCTCCAACTCCAGGGCGGCATAGTAGAGCCGGTTGATTTGTTCCCAACGGTCAGGGTCCATAGTGGTCAGTCAAAAGCACTGGTCCGGGGATCGCGTTTGTCCAAAGGGTTCGTTTCACACTATGAAGGACATGAAGTGCATGAAGCCTTAGAGGAC
>JBGPHY010000712.1:0-3442 GCA_041484625.1 Terriglobia bacterium
AGAGGGACACAAGGACACGCGCGACGCCGTGACTCAGCTCGCAAAGCTCTACGAAGCCTGGGGCAAGCCAGACAAGGCTGCGGAATGGCACGCGAGGGCGCCCCCGTCGAAGTGACCCCGGTCGCATTTGTCTGGTGCCAACCAATACGGCAGAGCACAGCCCAGCAACTAAGACCCAAAGGGGCAGACCTTCTTAGTTCTGCTGACTCAACTTGACTTTACCTTTAGAGGGGCAATGCTTGAGTGTCATACCAGTTCTCTTGTTTATTTAATCGAATTCGGACTGACTGTTCAGCCCCTTTGGGTTCATTGACAATTTTTCAAACAGTCTCTTAGATCTTTCGAAATGGAGGGATGGATTATGAGAACCGCAAAGTTTCTGAAGAACTTCTTGCCAATTCTTTTTTGCCTATTTCTAATTGCGCCTGCGCAGTCTCAGCAGCCTGAAGAATTCGTTCCGGTGGCCAAAGCACAGCAATATTGGTTTGTTGAAATGCCGAGCTCGCCTGTGATAGAAGGCGGTCCATCCAAGTGATCCGAAATGAGCATGAGGCCTTCCGCAATGCCGCACGAAAAGCCGGAATCAGCTTCAGAGAACGATTTTCCTTTAACACACTGTTCAACGGTCTATCCATTCGAGTGAACTCCCAGGACCATCCGAAGCTTAGCCGATTGGATGGAGTAAAGGCGATTTATCCGGTCACCATGTATGTATTACCGAAAGTCACGAAACCCGAATCTACAATTAGTCCACAGGACATCTTTTCGTCGGCAATGATTGGTGCAGATATCGCTCAATCCGAACTGGGGTTTACCGGCGAGGGAATCCGCGTCGGTATCATCGACACTGGGATTGATTATCATCACCCGGATCTTGGCGGCGGTTTCGGTCCGGGCTATCGTGTCTTCACGGGTTGGGACTTCGTCGGAGACAATTGGTTAGGGTGGCAGGATGATCCCGTGCCTGATCCGGAGCCATACGAGGGCTGCTGGGGTCATGGAACCTTCGGTGCCGGAATTGTCGGGGCGAACGGGGGAATCAAGGGTGTAGCTCCCGGTGTTCGTTTCGGCGCATATAAAGTCTTTAGCTGCCAATCAGGCCTCACATCCTCCGATATCATTATTGCTGCAATGGAAAGAGCTCTGGCCGACAAGATGCAGATTGTGAACATAAGCATTGGGGGTTTTGGTGAGTGGCCCCAGTTCCCGGACGCTCAGGCGGCTACCCGTCTGGTGAACAAGGGAGTGGTTGTAGTTGCCAGCATTGGAAATAGCGGGGAGTACGGTCTTTATGCTGGGGGTTCGCCAGCTGTGGGCAGCAAAGTGATCGGGGTTGCTTCGTTCGACAACACGCATTTCGAATGGCCTTCGTTTACTATCTCACCCGATGACAAGGCAATCGCATACTACCTTGACGAATCCACCAGCCTGCCCCCGCCCAAGTCCGGTAGCGCACTAATGGCAAGAACAGGAACTTCTACATCCACAACGGACGCCTGTTCAGCGCTACCTGCCGGGAGCCTGATCGGCAAGGTGGCCTTGATACGGCGGGGTGGATGTTATTTCAATACCAAAGCCTACAACGCGCAAAACGCCGGGGCGGCTGCTGTAGTGATTTACAACAACGTGCCAGGGGCTATATACCCCAGTGTTTCAGGTGACTATTCTATCGTTATACCTGCGGTGGGAATCTCCGATACCGACGGGCTTCTCATTGATAGTCGTTTAACCGTTGGCCCTGTCACTCTGACTTGGGTCGGGATCGCAATTGTTCCTAACCAAACGGCCGGTTTGATATCCCCGTTCAGTTCCTGGGGCGTTGCCCCGGATCTCAGTCTTAAGCCCGATCTGGGAGCTCCGGGAGGTTTAATCAAATCTACGTTCCCGCTCGGGTTGGATCCTTGGTGGGGTGATTATACCTATGGGAGCGGGACTTCGTTTTCGGCACCACATGTAGCAGGCGCTGCAGCGCTCTTACTTCAGGCCAAACCTCACACTCCGGCTCAAGCTGTTGGCACGATCCTTCAGAATAGTGCCCAGCCACACACATGGGAGGGCAATCCCGGGTTGGGTCTGCTCGATTGCGTCCACCGTCAGGGAGCCGGAATGCTCCGTATTGACAATGCTATCCTATCCACGACCATGATCGAACCTGGGGATCTTTCCTTGGGCGAAAGCGAATTCGGTCCTGTAAGCCGGACCCTGACGATTGTAAACAAAGGCAGCAAGCCTGTCACTTACGAATTGTCAAATTTATCGGCTCTGGCAACGGGGCCAGACACGTTCAATCCGCAATATTTCATCGGGCCAGCGTCAGTAACCTTCAGCAGAAATACCATTACAATACCGGCATGGACCGCATCAACAGTAGATGTGACGATAAGTCCCGATTCCACTCTTCCGGATCGCAGCTTATATGGCGGATACATCACCTTCACCCCGAAAAAAGGCGGTCAGTTGTACCGCGTCCCTTATGCTGGCTTCAAGGGCGATTATCAGTCCATCCCGGTACTTACGCAAACGCCGTCTTTTAGCTTTCCTTGGCTGGCTAAGCTGATCGGGGAGTACCTCTATAAACAGGGTGACGGTGTCACTTTCACTATGCAGGGTGATGATGTACCGTATGTTATTTATCACCTCAACCATGCAGCGCGTCGTTTTAACATTCAGATCTACGAGGCAAAAACGGGGAGATATTGGGGGAATGTGTATAAGTGGGAGTATATGCCTCGCGATCAAACTCCAGAAGATTACTGGACACCTTCATTTGATGGAATTACAAAGATAGGTCAGCGTCTCGTCACGGTTCCAGACGGCGAATATGTGATCACTTTCATCGTTCAGAAGGCCCTCGGTGATTTATTTAATCCGGCCCACTTTGAGACTTGGACGAGTCCGACATTCAAAATTAAGCGAAATTGAAAGTCGAATGGATGGTTGGGGGGTTGGGCAACCCTTCGCAATGGAAGGTCTTCAAGAGGTGAAGCCAATTGCCACCTCTGTTAGTACCTGCGTGTTTCACGCTTGATCTTCTCGTCTATGCACACAGATACGCACAGGCGATTGATCAAGGGCGCGATGCTGTCAAGATAGATTCTGAACTTTTGGATGAGGCAGTCTTTACATCGGAGAATTGGGAACGAGCAAGCAATGCTCAAAGGAGTCCTGCTCACAAAGGGGAGAGAGGGACGCTAGGATACACGCGACGCCGCCAGTGGGCTCGCCGGACTCTACGAAGCCTGGGGCAAATCAGACAAGGCAGCGGAGTGGCGCGCGAAGGGGCTGCCGTCGAAGTGACCACAGTCGCAGTGTCCGGCGCCAACGAGCAGGGCAGACCACGACGGTCCGGGACTTTTTCGAGCGAATTCGCAACGCCGAACAAACACCCGTGGTCTTAGAAAAGATGCGAAAAGCACCTTGATCACGAGAAGAAGTACTCGGC
>JBGPHY010000713.1:0-3439 GCA_041484625.1 Terriglobia bacterium
CGCAGTACTTAGCCCCCCGCAATAACGTCGAGGACGCACAACTTATTTCGATTCGCCGCGACTACCTGTTAACTTTCGATGTGGTCGCCAACTACTACAATATTCTCAAAGCCGAGGGAAACAAGAAGGCTATCAGCATGACCCTGGGACGGGCTTTGGATGGCAAGGATCTGGACCTGGTCGATGGGGCTTATGAAATCCCGGGAACCTTTACCCGGAATGGATATGAAACAGTCGTCCGGGATTTGGTGAAGGCTATGTCGGAAGAGTACGACCGCGGGGTTTGGGTACTGGCCAGACCAGCCATGGGGATCGATCCCCAAAAGCCGCCTCGGGAGGCCATGGAGTCACGCATCTATGAACTGTACTTCAACGACTATGCCCGGGAGTGGTGGAATCTCCTGAGAGGCACCAAGATCCATGCTTTTCAGGACCGAAAAGACGGAGCCGACCGTCTTGGAAAATTGACGCGCAGCCAAGATTCCCCAATTCAGAAGCTATTCAAGACCGTCTCTACTAATACTTGGGACGACCTGCAAGGAAAAACCACGGGGAACCGCAGTCAGGAGAATGTGATACTCATGTTTAAACCCCTCCACCAGTTCGCCGCGGCAGGTGACAATCAGAAGGCGGCGATCAGTCAGTATTTGGATGTGGTTGGCAGGGTCTATAAAGAACTCTACGCCTATGTGGGGGCTGGAGAACCACCCTCCCAGATCGGCTCACTTAAGACGGCCGTCGCCGAGTCTCTGGGCCAAACTGCCCTGCTCCTCCAGAACTTTACTCCAGAGGCCAGTTCCGTGGTGAAGCCTCTGCTGGAGCAACCCATCCGTATGGCCCTGACGCTGACCCCTGCCGAAGACACATCTGTGCCGGCCCCTTCGCCCACATTGGCGCCCCTGACTCCGCCCAACCTATCAGCGGGCGCCGGCGGCGCAGCGGGAGGCCTGGTGGTCCGAGGAATGGTGAACAGCAAATCAGGCGTCCCCCTCGAGAAGGCTGTTCTTTACCTGCTTAAGCCCGGCAGCACCGAAGTGACGCTCAACAACTACCTCACCTTGGCTTCATCAGAGGCCAGCGGTGCCTTCCAGTTCCCTAAAGCCATGCCCCCTGGAAAATATGCCCTTTTTGTAAAGGCCCGGGGGTACAAGACCGTATCCCAAGACATCGAGATTACGAAAGCAAGTTCCGCCTTAAAGATTTCATTGGCCCCGGAATAGGCTTTGTGTTGTCTCTTTGCCCTGGCATCTTCAATTCGCTCTAGTATCTTCACTACAAATTGCCGGGCATGATCCAAATCGAACCGGTCGTAATCCCGAGACCGCAGCAAGCAAAGAGTCACGGCTTGATTTCAGCACTGGAAGCAAAGCCTCCGATTAGGAAGGATTGCGGTAGTCCCTCTTATTTGTAGGAATCATAAAGAGCCTTAACTTCGGCGTCGCTTAACGCCCGATTATAAAGGCGGACTTCATCAATCATTCCGTCCGTCCAGATGGAGTTACTGTCTGATTTGCCTCCAAAGTAAAGTGACTCGGAACTGTCCACTATATTTCCAGATATCGCATCTGTATTTGAGCTTTCTCTTATCCCATCCATGTAACAGGTCACAAATCTCCCGTCATACGTTCCCACCAAATGAACCCATTCCCCGGTTGAAATATGCGTATGGCTGTAAGCTACCGTGCCGGGGGAATACCAGCTGTTATTATTTGTCGCCACCACAAAATGCACATTTCCATACCCATCGATTTGGAAGCGGTAGCTACCGTCGTTCAGAACGGGAAAAGCAATTTGTATTGGCTCCATTGCCGGCAGGGAATTGATCTTCACCCAGGCCGACAGCGTCATGGCGCTCAAACAGCTATCGAGGGAATCGTCATCCGGCACTTCAAGATAGCTTCCTTTACCATCCAAGGCGAGGGCTTGATTCAATATGCCTGGACCATATGTGGCGTTGCCTCTCAGAGTTCCATTATTGCCACTTATGTCGTCCTTGGGACTATTGTCCAAGTGCCATTCGCTTACCAAACCATCTGGATAATTGCGATGCACACAGTCGCGCGAGTAATAAAGTGCTTTCACTTCGGCGTCATTCAAGGCCCGATTATAGAGACGGACCTCATCGACCATTCCGTCCAGCCAATCCCCTTCCCAGACTTTACATCCAAAACAAAGGCTTTCAGAACTCTTCGCTATATTGCCGGAAATGCTAACTGGATTTGGAACATTGGATGGAGTCCCTTTCTCCCCATCTAAGTAGCAATTCACAACCTTTCCGTCATACGTCCCCACCAAATGCATCCATCCCCCGATTGGAATTCCCCTGTCTGGCACAAAGTTTGCTACTGTCCCAGGGGAATCGATGCTGTTATCATTGGTCCCCACCACAAATCCCCCGATCCCTCCATACCCTGACGGAGAAACCACAAAGCGGTAACTTCCCTCCTTTCCGACGGGAACAAAAAAGTGCACAGGCTGTGACTGTGACGCCGGGACGGAATTGATCTTCACCCAGGCCGACAGTGTCATTGCGCTCAAATCACGATCCAGGGAATTGTCGACCGGCACCTCGAGATAGCTCCCCTTGCCATCCAATGAGAGAGCTTGATTCATCTTGCCCGGCCCAAACGCGGCATTGCCTTTGAGAATTCCATGGTTGCTGCCTACGGCGTCGTCAGCAGTGTTATTCAAGTGCCAGACGCTTTCCAGACCGTCCAGCACCTGTCTGTCGAAATAGACCTCGAATTCGTAGATGATTGGCGAAAGTATCGTCCCGGAAGTGAATAGGGTACGGACTTTCGAGCCCGTGACCGTGGCAAAGGAAATCACCTTGAAGGCGGGCTTGTTGGCTAGAGTTGCGCCCTCATAGGCGGTTTGCCAGATCTGGCCATTCCAGTACTCGACGCGATATCCCTGCGTCCGGCTTCCCTCCTCGGAGAGGCGGACTTTATTGAAGGTGAGATTGGTGCCAAAGTCCACCTCAATCCAGGAGTTGTTAAATCCCTGTCCGGGACCATTCCCGGCACCAGCCTGCCAATTTGTATCGAGAGTGCGGTCAAAAGCCTCGGCGGCGGTCTGACTGGCATCCCAATTCGATGAACTATTGTAAGTCTTGTTCAAGGCTATATTGAGCCCGCCTGGCTCCTGGATATAAATGACTATCTTGAACTGTTGCGATGTGCCGTCACCGCTATTGTCAGCAACCTGGATCGCGGTGAAGTAGGTTCCAGTTGCAGTCGGAGTGCCGGTAATTAAACCGGCGCCATGGTCTAACTGGAGCCCTGGCGGAAGACTTCCATTTATGATGCTCCAATTGTAGCCAAGGCCTGTTACGCCGCCGGTGGCGTCCAATTTCTGATTGAAACTTGAATTGAGCAGTCCTGATAACCAGGCAGTGGTGAGGATTTCAACCGGCGTATATGCCACTTCAAAGTCAACA
>JBGPHY010000714.1:0-3429 GCA_041484625.1 Terriglobia bacterium
AGGAGCAAGTCATGAACAAGGAACTCGACCCCGCGGAACCCGTAGAAGACGTTGAACTCAATTACGAACCTGAGCCCACCCCGCAGGAATTGGAAGACCAGAAAAAGGCGGACGCCGCGGAACCCGAAACTTACACGAACTATCCACAAGGCCCCGGAGAAGAACCCATCGGCAGGCCGGAAGTCGTGGTCGATGACAAGGAGAAAGGAAAATGAGAAAGATTTTCTTAGCTGTTGTTGTGATGGTTTTGCTAGGGCTTATCGGGAATGGATTGGCTCAATCAGGTAATGACCAACAGTTTGTCAGAGGGGCGGAAATACAATTAAAACTGGCAGCCGATAGGCATGCATTCACCACGGAAGAGAATCTTGTGGAGTGGATGTATTTCTGTGGGTATGTGGATGGGTTTGTGGGCGGCGTGCTTGAACTGGGTGGAGCGAAAAGATTTTTTCTTCTTCCGCCCGAAATAAAAGACTTCACTGTTTATTCTGTAGTTGCAAAATGGGTGATAGATCATCCAGAACAGTGGGCCAGAGGAAGGGGTTACATGGTTGGCACGTGCCTACAAACCAATTTTCCGCCGAAGTGACTTCAGGGCAAAGGAATTTCTTGAAAAGGAGTAAGTGAAATGACCGTCCAAGAGTTAATCACCAAATTGAGGGGGAACGAGTTTCCCAACGACAAAGTTAGTGTTTTGGTTGATGGCGGAAAAAGAGAAATACGGAATGTACACGTCCAAAACGACCCGTGCACAACGCTCAAAGACGTTTGTGTTCCGCCGCCTTGGGTTTTCATCGAGACGGAGGATTCCGAATGACAGCCACACAAAACCCACACAGCGAGTCCGGGGCATCGCCGCCTACAATGAAGTTCTGCAAGAAGTGCAACACCGAGACGGAGAGAACCGCTAACGGCTGGTGTGTCCCGTGCAGAGACACGCTCATTGCGGCGCGGTCTTCTTCCGAACCAGAGACCAGCCCTGAGACCAAATACTGCCGAAGGTGTAAGCAACAGAAACCCCTCGACCATTTCCACAAAGATCCTCCCAGACCGATCAAAAACTACCGCGAAACCCACCCCGAGCGGTCCAAGGCCCTCGACGCCCGGAGACATAAGGCAACACGGGATAGGGTATATCAAGCCTACGGGGGTTATACGTGTGCCTGTTGTGGTGAGACCGAGCAAAGCTTCCTGTCGATCGACCACATCAACGGCGGAGGCACTGAACACCGAAAAGAAATTGGCAAAGGTGGTGCAATTTACGCTTGGCTCCTCAGAAATAACTTCCCGCCAGGCCTTCCAGGACCTGCAGCGTCAGATCGTCCTGTTTGCGACCCGCGTTGTAGCAGTGCCAGCACGCGAAGGGGCAGCGGTTGGTGACGGCCAGCGTGACAGAATATAGCCGCCCCATAGCCGCCTCCCCGATGACGCCAAAGTTCTCAACCAGGCGGTCGAAGGCTGGACTGGGAAAAGGCGGGAACTGCGTGTTGACCACAAAGCGGTCATGGAAGGGGGTAACCTTCTCCCCGGCGAGGTACTCCTTCAAAAACCCAGCGACCTTCGGATGCAGCTTGGTAAACGGTGGCCGGGTCGCCACCTGAGTGAAAAACTGATCGCCACGCACACCCGCCTCCCTTCATCACGGATCAAAGGACATCCGCAGGGATGCCAAGGCAGTGTCTTTAGCCAGATAGCGTACCCCCCAGAGCCAGAGCAGCCCGCTGAGCAGACACATTACTGCAACAACTCCAAAGGCCGTATCCATGCCGTACTTGTCACTGATCAAGCCGATGACAAAAGGGGATATGACATCACCCAGCGCATGAATAAAAAAGATGTTCAAGGCAAAGGCCGCTGCGCGCATGGCCGGATGGGTGACATTGGCCAAAATGGTGTTGGTCGGCCCGGTATTAAAGAAAAGGCAGAAACAGGTCAGTGAGAGATAGAACCAAATCCAAGGAAACGGCGCGATGATAACAGCCATAGCCAGCGGAAATCCGGTCAGCATAGCCAACCCCGAGACCATAAAGTAGGAACCGGGAAAACGGCTTCGCAGCTTATCCCCTGCAAGGCCTCCTAGCAAGGTGGCCAGAAGCCCGGTCACCACCAGGATGACTCCAAAAACTGTCGCGGGAGAACCGTGAACTCCTGGTCGGTGCTCAAGGTAATAAGGCATCCAGAAACCGATTCCCCCCATCGCAAAGGTCATCGCTGCCATTCCCAGGGTACATAAAACATAAGAGGGAGTTTGCAGTAGAATCCGATAATCCTTCCAGCGAACTTGCTGGGCAGGCTGTGGGGCTGGCAGGTCGGCTTGGCCAATGGGAGGTTCTCGCATGAAAAAACAGCAGATTCCCAGAAGCAATCCAGGAGGCATGACAAGGTAGAAGGCCCATCGCCAGCTCTCGCCGGAGGATCCCAGAACAGGACCCATCAAAGTGCTCAATCCCGATCTGGCAACCTGTTCTCCCAGAACATAACCAAGCGCGGTGCCGACAGGGATCGCCATGTAAAACCAGGAGAGCACCTGACCGCGAATGCTTACAGGATAGTAGTCTGAAATCATTGCAGGGGCGAAAGGGCCGTAAGCAGCTTCGCCAATCCCCACAAAACAGCGTGTAAACAGCAGAACGACAAAGGTTGAGGCCAGGCCTGACGCTCCACTGGCCAGGCTCCACAGGGCGACTCCGACCCCGACCAAGACCCAGCGGGAACGTCGCTCTGCGAGTCTTCCGAAGACCGGGGCCGCAATCATGTACATCACCATGAAAGCCGTAGAGAGCAAACCTCCCAGAGCCAGCACGGGAGTGAAGCCGAAGAAGTGCTGAAATTTCACCAGGAATACGGTCACGGCAGCTCCGGCTCGTTCAGGAGAAGAAACGAGTGCTTTCTCAATATCCGTCACGACTGCAGCCAGGACGTACCTGTCAATATAGTTGAAGAGATTGATCAACAGCAGCAAGGCCAGCGCTGCACGGGCTCCAGGTAATGGGGTAGATGAACGAGGCGGCAATTGCAGGGGAGTACGAAGCTCTTGGGACATGTAGTTTTCGCGCTTGACTTGATCAAGCCGGAATTTCCGTTTTAGCTCCCAACAGCTCCACACTATACGCCCCTCGAGGGATTCCAGATTCCAGCGCACGATTTTTTCTTTGGCTGGGTCCAGGGGCTCGGGACAGGGTCCTGTCTGCCTCAACGCGAGTCCCGAAACTGCTGACCGCGGCCTTCCCATCCGCTTTTGTCAGACACCCCTCCCTCCCTGGTGGCTCCAGATCGATTTCCCGGCTGCTACAGCCTCGGCTATCCCGCCGGAAGGGACAGCCCGGCTATCCGCCGGAGCATACTGCCAAACAACCGTCTCGTTAGATGACTCTCCGCCAAAAGCAGCCATCTCTAACAATGATAGCGGGCATGTTTCACCAGCTGACC
>JBGPHY010000715.1:0-3428 GCA_041484625.1 Terriglobia bacterium
CCGCCATTTATACCCAGGATGTAAACAAGGCTTTTGTGGCCATGCGTGACTTGTACACCGAGATCTGTTATGTCAACGCTTCCACCATTGGTGCCGAGGTTCATCTGCCATTCGGCGGCACCAAGCAGACCGGCAATGGCCATCGGGAAGCCGGCATCCAAGTACTGGACATTTTTTTCGAATGGAAATCCATCTATGTGGACTTCAGCGGAAAACTGCAGAGGGCTCAAATCGACCATCTCGAGTAGTCAACGAGGAGGAATTCATGATCATTGGTGTTCCCAAGGAAGTCAAAGACAATGAGTACCGAGTTGGCCTGGTTCCTGCCGGTGTAAAAGCTCTCACCGAGGCGGGGCATACCGTGTACATTCAATCCCAGGCCGGCATGGGAAGCGGTATTCCCGATTCCGATTTCCTGGAAGCTGGCAGCGTTCTTTGCAGTACGAACGAGGAGGTCTGGTCAAGGGCGGAGATGATCATCAAAGTGAAGGAACCTGTTGCCGCGGAGTATCCAAGGCTCCGGGAGCATCAGATTCTTTTCACCTATTTGCACCTGGCCCCGCTACCCGAATTGACTCGCTTGCTTCTTTCCAGGAATGTCACGGGGATTGCTTACGAAACCATTCGGGAACCGGACGGTAGCCTTCCACTTCTGACCCCAATGAGTGAGGTAGCCGGGCGGATGGCGATTCAGGTCGGGGCCCAATACTTGGAGCGCAACCAAGGCGGACGCGGCATTCTTCTAGGAGGCGTCCCGGGCGTCCCGCCGGCTCAGGTGGTGATCATCGGAGGTGGTGTCGTGGGAGTGAATGCCGCCAAGATCGCCATGGGCATGGGTGCCCACGTCACCATCCTAGACAGCAACCTGCATAAACTCCGTTACCTGGACGACATCTTTCTGGGGAGGGTGGCCACTCTGGCTTCGAACAGCGTTACCCTGGCACATTCCGTTCGCAAAGCCGACCTGCTGGTGGGAGCTGTGCTCATTCCCGGCGCATCGGCCCCCAAGCTGGTCACGCGCTCCATGGTTCTCACTATGAAAAAAGGAGCCGTCATTGTGGATGTGGCGGTAGACCAGGGAGGCTGCATCGAAACGACTCATCCCACTACTCACAGTAATCCCACCTTTGTTGCCCACGGGGTTGTCCATTACTGTGTGGCTAACATGCCCGGGGCGGTCCCCCGGACTTCCACCTTTGCACTGACCAATGCCACCTTGCCCTATGCTTTAAAACTGGCCAACCTGGGATTGAAAAGGGCCATAGCTGCGGATCCACCGGGGCTGGGCGAGGGATTGAATGTTTATCAGGGGCACGTCACCTGCAAAGGCGTGGCAGACTCTCAGAATCTCGGTTACAAACCGATCAGGGAGCTCCTGATATGATGCCGCCAAGAGGGAGGCACGCAACGGTTTTCGATCTTGGCGTCATTCCGGGTGGGAGTACTCCCCTTGAGGAAGGACGATTCCTTGGAGAGGCACGAACCAGACTGGTGTCAGATGCAAGGGTGAAACTGGGTCGTCCAGAGATTACCCGATGACGAGTGGTGATTGGAAACTCATCGTGGACGGCTCCCTGCCTGGAGCACTCAACATGGCAATCGACGAAGGGTTGCTCCGCCAGACCAGTAGTCCCTCTTCTCCTCCAGTGACGTACCTCCGCTTTTATCGGTGGATACGACCCACCCTTTCTCTGGGTTTTTCACAAAAGGCCAGTCGTGTGGTGGACCTCGAGTTCTGCAAGATGAGGGACATCGACGTGGTCCGGCGCCCAACCGGCGGCAAAGCCGTTTTGCACCACCATGAGGTCACTTACTCTGTCACCTCGAATGACCGCCGGCACTTCCCTTGCAACGATATCGGCGCAACGTATCTGAAAATTGCCCGGGCACTGGCCGATGGGTTCCGGGAAATGGATTTGGAAGTCAGCCTCGCCCCTGAGAATCCCCGCCTGCCGCCGCGATTGGCAGGCAATCCTTCTTGCTTTGCCACTGCCAATCACTTTGAAATTCTCTGCCGGGGGAGAAAACTGGTTGGAAGCGCTCAACGTAGGACCCGGACTGCGTTTCTTCAGCATGGTTCGATTTTGCTGGAGTTTAATGAGGAACTCCTGCGAGGAGCGCTGGGGAAGTCAGAATTGGGCGGCCTTGGCTCGAAAGTCGATGGCTTGTCCGCTTTCCTAGGAAGAGCGCCTGACGTGTCTGAGGTAATACGGCACCTGAGCAAAGGCTTTAGCCAGGCTTTCGAAGTTATGTTCGAACCGTTCCGTTTACCGGAGGAGTGGCTCTGTCTGGCGCTGGATTTAAGTCGCTCAAAATATTCGTCTTTGGAGAGGCATGAGATCCCTGAATTGGCTTGACACTCAAAAAATCGGTGCAGTAAGATTCAAGTAGAGGTTTAAATCTCGATCAGACAACTCTTGGTAATGGCATTGCAGGGAGATTCTGAATTAACTAACCGAGAAAAAGAAATCCTCAAGGCTGTAATTGAGGCCTATATCGGCAGTGGGAAACCAGTCGGTTCGCGAACACTCTCCAAGAAGCGGAAGGGGGAGTTGAGTCCTGTGACCATTCGGAGCATCATGGCCGATTTGGAGACGGCAGGTTATCTCTGCCAACCCCACACGTCTGCCGGCAGAGTCCCCACCGACGATGGCTATCGCTTTTACGTCGACCATTTGATGGAGTCGGCATCCCTTAATAAGAGCGACCAGGAATTCATCGATCAGAACATTTTCAAGACGGATTCCCACGATTGTGTGCTGGAGCGAATCTCTCAAGCGATTTCTCTGGCTACTGACAATGTCGGTTTCGTCATTACGCCTTCCCTGGGGCACAATTCCTTAAAGCATCTCGAAATCATTCTCCTGGGGGACTCACGGATTCTGGTTGTTTTCGTCTCCCGGTCCGGGCTGGTACAAAACCGGGTCGTCCGGGTCGACGAGCACTTTACCCAGCAGGAATTGGACCAGACTGCGCGTTTCCTGAATGAGTCTTATGCGGGCATGAGTCTCCTCCATATCCGGAACGACATTCTCAGGAAAATGGGTGAAGAGAAAGCCCTTTACGACCGTCTCCTCAAGAACGTGATCCTGCTCTGCAACCAGGGCCTAATTGATGAAGTTTCAGAGCAGGATGTCGATATATACGTCGACGGAGCTTCCAAGCTGGTGGAAAAGCCGGAATTCTCTGACTCTTTGCGAATGAGAGCCTTATTTAAGACATTTGAGGAGAAGAGCAAACTCATCAAGATCCTGAATGCTTGCATCAATGAGAAGCCGGGGGAAGGCCTCCGGATAATCATCGGTTCGGAGAACCGGGTCCCTGGACTTCGCGATTACACCCTCATTACCTCACCTCTGTTGTCTCGAGACCATCAGCTGGGGTCAGTGGGGATTCTCGGGCCTACGCGGCTGCAGTACGCTCGTGCC
>JBGPHY010000716.1:0-3426 GCA_041484625.1 Terriglobia bacterium
ATCTCTGGCCACGGTGGGAAGACCCGTTGTCCATGATGCAAAACACCCGCCGAGCATTTTTTGTAGGCCGGCTCCGTCATGACCTGTGCGACCAAGCGGCTAAACGGTGCAATCCCGGTCTTGCATTCAACACATATGGTTGGGGCTTTTTGACAACGTTTGAGGAGGTCTTCTTATGAAACAGAAATGCATATGGGTTTCACTCCTTTGTCCCTTCTTTGTGGCTGCTCTGCTGTTTGGGCAAGCTCACCGCGGTGTCATCACTGGCCAGATGACAGACAAGACTGGAGCAGTCTTGCCGGAAGTTATGATAACCGCAGTGAACAGCGAAACGGGAGTTCGAAGTGAAACCGTAAGCAACGGAGTGGGAATCTATTCGTTGGTCAATCTTCCCATTGGTCCTTACAAAATCACTTTTGAGAAGGACGGTTTCAAGACGTTCGAACGAACCGGGATTACGGTTACGGTTGCCCAGACGGTGCGACTGGACGTATCTATGGACCCGGGCGAAATCCGTGAAACCATCACAGTTACGGCTGAAGCAACTCTGCTGAACACCGAAAATACCACTGTCGGGACCACCCTCCAAAGCAAAGCTATTACCGATTTGCCTCTCTCTTTTTCAGGGGGGCGCTCAGTGGAAAGCTTTGCTTACGCAATTACTCCCTCGGTGGAAGGGAACCCATGGACCTCCTATATTGCTGGAGGCGCTGCTTTCACCAAGGAAGTTCTCATCGATGGTGTATCCGCCACTTCCCAGATAACCGGTCACATTCTTGAATCGAGTCCTTCCATGGAATCGGTTCAGGAATTCAAAGTCCAAACCAGCGGTATGGCGGCCGAGTACGGACACACCAGCGGGGGTTTGTTCAATTTTTCCATGAAATCCGGGACCAACGACCTGCATGGTAGCGCCTATTATTACGGCCACAATGAAGCCATCAATGCCAACACCTGGATGAACAACTGGCAATTGAGCCAATGCAATGGAAACCCGGCTTGCGAGGACAAATACAAGCGGGCGGTCGATCGGCAAAACCTTTATGGAGCTAGCGTCGGTGGCCCAGTGCTGATTCCCAAAGTTTACAATGGCCGCTACAAGACATTTGGCTTTTTTACATTTGAAAAATACCTGCAGGAACGGATGCAGTTGGGAGCTTATGACCGGACCGTGCCCATTCCGCAGTTCCTGGATGGCAATTTCAGCCAATTGCTCACTAACGAACAAGTGGGCACAGATGCTTTGGGTCGCGCGGTTTATGCCGGCCAGATCTTCGATCCTGCAACACTACGGCAAGTGGGTGGCAATTGGGTGGCAGATCCCTTCCAGGGGAATATTATCCCTTCCGATCGCATTAGCAGCACCTCCAAGAAAATCACCGACATTTACCGCAAACAATATGCGCCCATGAGGGCGGGGCTGATTAACAACTCAGCCATTACTCTTCATAACGATCCCTGGTTCCACCAGAATCAATTCACCATCAAAGGCGATCACAATGTGACCGACAACTTCAAATTTTCCGGATCCTTTATTTGGAGTGAACGGCCACGCATCCTTGTCGATTCGGGAGGAGTTTGGGACCCCAACGATCCGAACAAAACGGGGGGTCCTTTTGCCAAATCCCGTCTGCAGAAGGTGACCAGCCGTTCCGCACGAATCAGCAACAACTGGATCATCCGGTCCAATCTCGTCAATACTTTTTCCATTGCTTTCAATCGCTATCGGAATCCCAGTACCGCTTCGGCCATCGATCAAGGAGACTGGCCCCAATATTTAGGCTTGGGCAACTCATCCGCCGCGAAACAATTTCCAGAAATCAATTTTGGAGGCGCTAATGGAATTGACACAACCCCCATCGGATATGCCTCAGCTGGTTTCTACGTGACCAACACCTACATTTTCAACGAAAGTCTCTCCTGGATCAAAGGCCGGCACAGCATTAAGATGGGCGGTGAGGTCTGGGCCCACCAGCAGGCCAGTCATAATGGTGTGGACACGCTGCAAACCAATTTTTCCAATTTGACGACAGGACTTCCGGGTACATCTTATCTAAACCGCATCGGTTTTGGATTTGCTAGTTTCCTGTTGGGTCAAGTCGATTCGGCCAGCAAGAATGTCCCCTTCGACCTCTATGGAGGCCGGAAGTACGTGGACGTCTATGCCCAGGACGACTTCAAGATTAATAGCAGACTGACTTTGAACTACGGTTTGCGCTGGGAGCAAAGCCAGCCCTGGTCTGAAAAGTATGGACGCTGGGCCAGCTTCAACCCCAACGTCATGAACACGGCCCTGGGTGTGAAAGGCGCCATGGAATTTGCCACCCCCGGCTCGACGTTTGAAGGACCAAGAGAGTGGAAGGAATTTTCACCGCGACTCGGCGCTTCCTACCAGCTCACCGACAGGGTAGTGTTGCGAGGCGGCTATGGACTCTTCTTCATTCCACTTGGTTGCAACTACTGGAGTGGTGTTCCTTACGGCTTTGCCCCGGGATATCGCGGAACCAATAACATAACCAGCACGGGGAATCTGCCTCGATTCAACTGGGACAATGGATATCCCGACAACTTTCAGCCGGCAACCAAAGATCCCAATGCGCTGATCTGGGGAATGGTGTCGATTGATCCTCGCAGTCTGTAGGCCGGCTATACCCACCAGTACAACTTCAACGTTGAGTTCCAATTGACCAAGAATCTCATGATCGAGACTGCCTTTCTGGGGAACCAGGGGAGGAGGCTGCACTCGGGCCATTTGGAGCGGAATCAGCCTACCCGTGCTGCCTATGAGAATCCCAAGGTTAATCCCTGGGCTTGGATTTGGGATGATGCAAGTGCTGCCGCTGCTGGCGTGAAGTTTCCTTATCCTGGTTTTTCGTATTATGCCGGCGGAGCATTGCAACCTTACCCGCAAGTGGCTACGACCTGGGGGCCTTTGATGACTGTCGGGTCTCCACTGGGCACATCCAATTACAAATCGTTCCAGGTTTCCTTGACTCAGCGGCCTGCCAAAGGCCTGTCGGCCCAGATGTCCTACAATCTGTCCCGAGCCAATGGCGACGTAGATTGGGGATTTGATGAGCTCTGGTGGGTTGGGGTTGTTCAAGACCAGAATAACTTAGCCAGTGAAAAGGACATTCCTCAATCCTACGATCAGCGACACATTCTTAAAGGCTACGCCGCGTATGAACTACCCTTTGGGCGCGGGAAGAAATATCTGGCCAACTCTCACTGGCTGGCGAATTCCATCCTGGGTGGCTGGAACATAACCACCATATTTCACTACAACTCAGGCCAACCGATAGGGATTTCTCCCAATGTCTGGTACCCGGGCTGGGAGGGAGCTATTTATGCCGATTGGGATCCCAGCATCGATCTGAATAGCACATTCAATCCCAAAACCTTCAACCCCGGCAATCTAGCTGACCC
>JBGPHY010000717.1:0-3410 GCA_041484625.1 Terriglobia bacterium
GGCGTCGAACAGGGCATCAATGATGTTGGTCCCGCCGCCGGCCCGGATCTGGGAAATCCGATCGGCTATCCGCTGCCGGTCAGTCGTGAGGTCCTCCAGACGTTGGACTTCGCCCGCAAAGGAGTACAAGGCAACCTGGTCGCCGCGTTTGAGCTGGGAGAGGGCCTTATAGGCAGCACGGCGGAGTTCGTTCATAAACGGGGCGACACTCCCGCTTCGGTCCACTACCAGCGCCACTGCCAGTGGCAACTGGTCACGAGAGAAACTAACAACCTGCTGTTCCAACCCGTCTTCCGAGACACGAAAATCTTCGCGCTTCAGGTTGTCCATTGGGCGGCCACTGCGATCACGAACCATCGCATCCACCATCACCAGTTGAACATCCACCTTGAGTTTATATCCATTCGGATCGTCGACTGTGGAAGGGTCAACTCCCGGGGGAGGCGTAGAATTGCCTGGAGACGGCAGAGGCTCCGGGAGAGTGGTGATTTTTGCTGTCTCTACAGGCCGGGTTTCAGGCTTTCCATCGTCGAAGTCGGGAACCGGCTCAGCGGAATCGCCGGGGAGGGTGGTATCTCCCCCACTGCTGCTGGAATCCTGCGGGGAAGAAAGGGGCTGAGACCTCCGAGCTATTTCCACGGACCGACGGGCTGCCTGGGCCGGCACTGACAAGTCTTCGTCTAATTGGACCTCGAACATCATGTCGCGAGGCAAGTCCAGATCGGGTCCCCGCTGCAGAAGGATGCCAGCCAGCCCCACGGCGGCACCAGCAGCACCCCCATAAGCCGTCCCCCTACCGCCGCCGAAGATGCCGCCCATGATAGCTCCCTGTGCAGCGCCCTCCACCACCGAGATGACACTGCCTCCTCCTCCCCGCTCTCCCTTGATCGATTCTTGACCCTCACTCTTCTTGTCAAGCCGAGCAAAGCCGGCCCTAACGATGCTGGCATGAAAGGGGAGTCGGGTACCGTCAGAGAGAATGAGGTGGTCGAAGCGCAGGCGAATCCTGGCCCGTCCTTTCAATCGGCCGGGGCGCTGCACTTGGGTGACTATAGCCTCCACCCGACTTTCTTTTGGTAATACAACTTGTTGATTGGAGAACACTTCGTCGACGGTCTTAAATGTCGCCCGATCTCCTTCCCGAGTAGACTGAGTATGCAGGGAAGTCTCTAACTGGAGTATCAGTTTCTCCCCCATGGAAAGGTTGAGATTGTCTGATGGCACATTGGTGGATCTCACCGTTGCCACGAGGGGTGGTGTTGTGTCAGAAGGCTTGCTCTGGGGGTAACTGTAGAGGAGGAAAGTAGTCAATCCTGCCGCTGAAAGGGCGATGCTCTTGAGCTTCATTTGGTTCCCCCCGGCAACACGAATGTTTAGATGCAAGGGGTTGGCTGGGAGGTGTCTGTGAGCGGACAAAAATCCAGTCAGTCAATGACGGTGTCAAACAGATCGAGGATGCTGACTGAAGCGATTTGGAGTCACCATGGATTTCTTCCCAGACGTGAAATCAACACGAGTTCATTGTTACGACAGAGTTCACGCGGCACAGTGTCGAGTTTTCTGGTTGTGGGCAACTTCCCGGAATACCGAAGCGACGTACGCCCATTGGAGGGGAGTCGCGGCGGATAGCATAGACTCCAATCGTGTCCCCTCCAGCGCCTTTTTCAGGGAAATACCGTCTTCCATGATCTGTAGTAATTCTTCGGTTTCCGAGCAAGAATCAACCAAGACATCGAAAATCTTGACACAAGTATCGGTGAAGTAAAGATATTTGGCGTTCAAGTCCTGCCGCATGGAGGCCATCAATTCCAGTTGCTGATTCACGAGGGAACCCCCGAGGAGATATCGGTCTCACTGCAGTCAGACATAAGCACAGTATCGTTCCCCGGGGCAAAAGCTTTAGCGCGATTCCGAAAGGTGGCGTCTGCTGGTTTTCGGAAGTCGATTTACGCGGTAGACTCAGGTCAAGGCATTTCCAGAAAAGATCTAGTTCACCTCCAGCGATTCCTTGCTCGGCAGTTTGGGAAACGTTCCATGCGGTTCGGCTTGGTACCAGAAGGTCACAGAGGCGATGTCGTCCTGCAAGGGGAGGTACCTTCCACCAGAGCGCCAGCCCAAAGCCTGGATAGTGACCTTCAGATCCTTTTCAAAGCGAATGGGATCCATGATGTGCCAGCGGTACAATCCGAAGCGCTGCTGGGATTCATACAACCCGTCGGGCCGGATGACTTGAGCCAAACCTGAGTAAGGAGTGATGAATTCCTGGTAGCGGTGAGTCTCCTGGTTTTCAAAATTGTAGGAACCGCAGAAGTAGTCCTCCGTTCCAGTACCACAAATGGTCGGGAACTGGCTGTCTCCGTCAATGAAGAATTTGATTTCGCCTTCTCCCCACCAACCGCGATTATTGACACCCCAGGCCAGGTAAGTGCCCACATAATGCCCCCAGCCCTTAACGCCGTCCAGAAGTGTGTAAACGGATTTGTAGGGCAGGGGATTGGCACGGCGGAACTGCGCGTGGAAATAAGCCGCCTCGTCGGGGACCTCAGTCAGCGTGTAATCGATCTGGTAATAAAGGGTCATCCCTTGAGTATCCAGGTTTTCCATCGTGACCCTGCAAGACTTCCGAAAAGGCATTTCCCAGTAGCAGTTAAAGGCACTGCCCGGATTGACACAGATGGGGAGGGAAGAGATTTGCGCGTACTTCCCCCAGCCGGCAGCAAAGAAATCCCCGACCGGGACCTCGACGGAAGGTTCAGCCTCCCCGTCCCAATAAAAACGTAGAATTGAGAAGCGCCAGTTTCCAGTAGGGGTCATCCAGATGTGTTGGACGGCTCCCGAACCCTGGATCTCCGCCAAAGTAAAGGTCTGCTTGGACTGGATATGGATCGATGGAGAGATCTTCCATCCCTGTCCCAGTTCCCGTGCCGACTGGGCCCCGGTTCCTTCAATTGCCATCCCACCCTTACCCTTCTCTCCGGTGAAGTTCTCGGGTGAGATCGAACGCGTCCGGGCGTGCGACAACCGCGAAAGATTGCCCATCCCAAGGGTCAAACCATTAAAGTTGGACTTGGAATCGGGAGGGCTGGAAAGTAGAATTCCAGTCAAAAGGAAAACCGAAACGCTAAAGACAATCTTCTTCATGTGCCTCCTCTCTCAATGGCAAATGGGGTTCTGATGTCAACACTACCTTGCTGAAAAGAGTTTACCCAAAGGCGAATTGTTTTTGCCGAGGAACTCGTCAACCCAGTGCTTTCATGGAAGCATGGGATCCGGAATCGAGAATTGATTTCAACTGGACGGTCACCAGTGGAGCCAACCCGCTGACCCGGTTCAAGTCCATTCCCCACAGGGAAGATTGAGACAGAACCCTCTCCACTAGGGCTGCCGTTCCCCCACCCATGCTGTCGTAA
>JBGPHY010000718.1:0-3409 GCA_041484625.1 Terriglobia bacterium
CGTTCCATGCGGTACCGGCCTGCCAGAGTGCGCGGCAAATGGACAGGCGTCAAATCGGCTCCGTCGGCTGTGCACTTTCCGGAGCCTGGTTCGCAACAGGCGCCACACTACGGACACTCCTCAAAAATCTCGGTCGGGTGTTCGACCGTGAGGGCCACCTGATCGAAAAGCAGGGCCAGGCTTGCGGCAATGGCCTCCAGCAATTCCTGATCTTCGCGTGTGTAAGGTTCCTCGGAGAGTTTGATGCCGAGCGCTAGCAGCGCTTCTGGGCATCCGGCAGCCGTCGCGACGGGAACCAGAAGATCGATGCGTGAGCTTCGCAACAAATCGACCTCCTCGCGAGGTAAGCGCCGGTCGAGCCAGCCTGAGTCCGCGAGCAAAGTCTCCAGTGGCTTGCCGAGGACGCGCATAAGTGCAACGACCTTGCTGTCCGCAGCCAGCGGCGGAGGCGCCAGGCCCACGGGAGCCGAGGCCAAGGAGCGGTATGACGGCATGCCTGGCTCATGGACCATCAGCGAAACAAACTCCGGATGCAAGGCGCTCCCAATTCGAGCGACGACGCGAGGCAAAACGCGATGAAGGTTTCTAGCTTCGCGGATCTCTCCGACCACATCGCGAAGCAGCCGTTGGGCGTTGTAACGCTCCCGGAAAAAACGTCGGTCGAGGGCCTCCAACCACGGTTTTCGCCGCCAATAAGCAACCAGCGCCAAGGCGCCCAGTGCGGCATAAACCCACCCGCGAGCCCGCAGGATGTGCGCGAGCGGTTCGTGACTGTTCACTGCAAGGTCGAAGACGAGAATGGCTCCCAGCACCGGCACCACAGCCAGCACCGCGCCGCGCGCCAGCGCGTACTGCAGCCCCTGCCGGATGATCACCTGGATGTCGAGCACGCGGTGGCGCAGAATGGCGTACGCGAAGGCCAGCGGACACGCCAGCGTGGCCGGAAAGAAGATACCGAGCAATAAAGACCAGAGCCTCAGGTGGTGCCCCCGGAAATTGAACACCCAGACGATAGGGATCGCGGCCGCCAAGCTTATTGCCGTTCCCACCATCAAAACCCGAACGCGGCGTCTTTCGTTCAGGTTGGCAAGTCTATGGTAGGCGATGACCAGCATCACTACAGCCGCAGCCAGGTAAACCATCGTGCGCAGGAATGTGACTTGGGAAAGCCACCCCGGTACCACAGAGGCAAAGCCAGGGCGGTAAATCACCGAATAGAATCTTGAGCATCGCCATGGCAGCGTCGCTAGCACGGGAACCCAGATGACAACCCAGGGCCAACGGGCGCGAAACAGCCGACACGGGAAGACGGCGAAGAACGACAGAAAGATGCCTTCGATGACAAAGCGGCTGATCTCTGGAATCCACAAAAGCCATTGAGCCACCATGGGAACCTGGTGCCACAGAACAGCCCAGCCATTTGGCAATCCAAACCCTACCGACGCTGTTATGATGAACCAGGCGCCCATTCTGGCGGCGATGTCGCCGGCTCGTCGAAAGGCGATCAAAAGACCAAGCGCGAAACAGAATAAAGCCAGACCAAGGTAAATTACGTACAGGTTAGTTAGACGGTTTCGCCAGGTAGCCCCCTCGGGAACTATCTCGATTTCAAGCGGCTTCTCATCTCGCAAAATCTTCCAAGTTTCTGACCGTCCTGCCTGTTGGTTTGCCAGGACAGCCGCCCAATCGTGAGTATTTCGGAGAGGTTGCCCGCTGACCGTCAAAACCCGATCCTCGGCTTGCAGCCCTGCCTTTGCGAGAGGAGTACTGGGAGCCACAGCCCGGAGTCGCATCGCGCCACGCTCGAAAGTCGCGTCCAATCCCTCTGGATCAGCAGGTCCCCAGATCGCCAGGTATGGGATAAACGCATGCAGGCCGAGGAACGATGCCGCGACGACGAACATCCACCATGGGGGACGCACGGAATGCTCAGATCCGGGGGAGAAGAGTTCGGACTTTTCGGCTGGAACAGAATCTCGTGGGTCGGAATGGAGGTTTCCAATTTCAAGGTCCCTTGCCGAGGTTCTGGCTTGGGCTTGGAGAGCCGGCGATCCTGGTAAATCCGGGGCATTCGCTTGACATGCCAGAATCGATTCGATCTCTTTTGGAGCATGCCCACTCACGGAACGCCCCTCCTGGTAGGCAACCAATACTCGATTTCTGTAAGTATACACCCGCGACCGGACAAGCCTAAACGCTAAATTGTTTCACCCTGTGCAGGGTTACCATGGTGCATAAAATTTGATGGGGGGGTTCTTTTAGTAATTGAACAACGCGACACCGCTTTCTCAGGGACTCCTTGCAGTAGATGACCATGAAACTCCGCCGGCAGTTCCCCTCTGCCCAGCTGAGGCTTCTCAACGGAACAATGGATTAACCCAAAACAGGAAGTCTTGGAGCTACGAGAGGCTTGTGCAGATTCGACGGACTCACTGGGCTGATAAGAGGTCGAGATCGAGGATGGCTTGGTGGCCGCAATCCAACTGCGGTGCCGGTGGAACTCCCAGACGTTAAGAATCAATCAGGTGTCGTTGAGTACCAAGCCGACTCCGGAGACTGCGGAAAATCAGGCGAACCTCTTCGTGGAAAACCGATCGTGGATACGGCCCATCAATCAGTGTGACTTCATGAGAGTACTCACGTAGAGCTCGGCGATGATCTCAGTACCCTTGCTGTTTGGATGGATGTTGTCGAACCAGGCCACGTCCCCCACGTGTTTTGGGTCGTCTTTGGGGTCTCCCTCTTCTGCCCGAACACGCAGGTCCCAGTTACCTTTCCTGGTCTCCGCTTTGATGCGTCTGTAAATGTCTGCCAGTCTGTAGCCACGGGTGGCAGTAAACTTCCGGATTTCCTTGTTGTAAGGTTCCAGGTACTTGATCCGCAATCGGCCGTTCTTGAATCCGGGGACTTTAGGATCATCAATGTGGTAAGGAGCCGAATGCTTCGGATCCAGGAACATACTCGTGGAGAAGATTAGGATTGCGCCAGGATAGGTTTTTTCCAGAAGGCTGCCAAGGAATTCGAGTTTCTTGCGGAACGTGGATGGTGGATATACCTTACTGTCATTTCCGGCGTAATTGACAAAGATGGCGTCCACATGGGGATGCCGTTTCGTAATTTCGAAGAAGCGCCCTGCAGTCTCTGCCGTGAAGAGAGGTTCGGAAACGCCCCTTGGGGAACCTTCTCTAGGCCCGATGTACTCGCCGCCGTGCGCCTCGTTGGATATCGTCCACTGGACCTGCGGCGTTTCCTGCTCCAGCAAGCGTTTCAGCACGGCTTCCACTCTCTGGTCGCCTTCGTGACAGTCCAGGATGGAATCCCCGAGCAGAAGTACGGTGCTGCCTTTGGAGAGGTCTTTGGCCTTTGTAGCCTTGCCAGCGTCCGCAGCCGTCAAAGTCGAGACCAAGCA
>JBGPHY010000719.1:0-3405 GCA_041484625.1 Terriglobia bacterium
ATCCCTGTCCCTTTGCTCATCGGCCTTTCCGGCACGGGCCCTCCTTTGGCAAGGTCTAGAGCCTGCCATACATGCTCAGGGTTCACGTGCTGGCCGTCAATATCGTTAAGGATCCCGTCGTAGGTCTCCGCCACGACCGGATAGACGTACCAGTAATCTTTGGCGAAGGAAGCGTAGTACCCATGCTTCTCCATCCATTTCCAGGCGGCGTCCCGCACGGTTCCGACACTGCCGATGTTGGTGATGAGCACAAAAATCTCCAGAAAACCTGATTCGATGATCCAATGAGTGCCGGTCATGTCGCCGTTCCCGTTGAAAGTCTCCCCTCCGGCGTACACCGGATCGAAGGTCTTTCCTCGGGGGAGGATGGCGGTCACCCCGGTGCGGATGGGCCCCTTGCCCTTGACGAGAGGGCCGTCTCCTGAGATGAGGGTTAACTCGCCGACCAGCACCCCCGACACATCGGTGATGGCATTCAAGGGACCGGGCTTGCCCGTGAAGGGGATGCCCCAGTCTCGGGCTCGCTCTGGACTTTGGCCGAGAATGGCCATGGGAAGGGCGGCCCAGATTGCGAGTACTCCGATTCGCAGACAGTCACGAACATCAGTCATATTTCCTCCTGGATGGCGATTGGCTATTGATGGTGGGCTCCCCCTTCAAAAAGCCAAACGGGGCCATTCATGCAGAACGCTTCGAATATTCCCTGAGAGCGGTTATGCAATCCTCTTTGCCTCGCATGGGACGACCGGAGGAATCGACAAATGCGTCCGTGTTCATGGCGTTGTTATGTGGTGAACTTTCATTTCGCCTCATCGACCATTTGTATGGTTGTTTCTTCAACCTCTTTGGCAATTTGAACCAACGCGGCATCCTGAGATAGCGCCGAAAGCATTTCCACCGGCTTAATAAGGCCGATCTTCGTCTTGCCTTTCTCCGTAAACACGGAGATACGACAGGGCAGCGCCATGTTGAGGCGCATATCGGTTGACAAGACTTTTGCTGCCTGCCCAGGATTGCAGACTTCAAAGACCTTGCACTGCTCATCAAATGCAATGCCTTTAGTGCGAAGTGTGGTCCCCAAGTCATGGACATGCAGTACGCCGAAGCCATGACGTTTAACCGCCGATTCAAGGTCTGCTGATGCTTGGTCAAATGATTTGTCGGTTTCAACTATGTAATACATGAATCACCTCGATATTTGTAGTCGACACATAACGGCGCGCGAGATAAGCTGCCCCCCGACTCTCGGCAGGGACAGTGCTGGTCTGTCCCTGCCGAGACCAAGGGGTGAGACCCCCTGTTGCGTCCTGCGACCGTCCCCCTCGGTCGAGGGGAACAAATACGGAGTCGCGCCCGCAGGCGAGCGGGATCGGCTCGATTGATCTGTGGAGTGTCGGCCCATGCGTAGAAACTCGCATAGTTTATAAAGAGAGCCAGTCATCGTAAAGCGGGAATTTGACTTTGGAAGACGCCGCCCTATCCAAGGATGTGATTCGACGTGCTGGGCATTGGGGCCTGCATGCTTGCGAGGTGTGATCGTCTGAAGGACCATCTCGCCACAATGATGAAAATTCAGATCTGACCCTATTTATCCCTCCAGCGACGTGTTGGGCCGTCCCCGCAAAAGTGACTGATCTCTTAAACACAGGTCGAACCCTGAATACGGTCATGCTCGCCTGTAAGTGGCACTGACCATGTTGCGCTTCACACCCATTCTGAGAACAGAGTCCCTTATGCTTAAAAGACACCTTTTCAACGCGACGCTCTGCGAAATTCCCAATAGAAACCGATTCCAAACCCGACTAGCGCGGCGATCCAAAATATGGGCAGCCTCATAAGCGAACGGATGTCCACTCCAACCTCTGTGCCCGGTGTCCTTTGCCGAACTTGCGACACAACGATAACGATGGCGAGAACCGTCGACGCGAAGAGCGACGCAGTTCCAACCAATATGCCAACCAGTATACTTTTGAGGTAGAGCATCTTCCCACCCACCACCTAAGTTAAGTCCGGAAATCTGAAGAGGGATCTTCCGAAACGCTTCAAACCGTGTTCTCTCGTACTCTCGCTTGGTTGGTCGGCCTACCGCCGAGCCTCACCAGCCGCGACCGGAGGAGAGGTCTGGTGAAGGCTTTTGTTCGGTCCTAATTTAGCGTTTTCCTGATTGTCTTAAATGAATAAAATGTTTTTCGGACAGGATTCCATCTAAATGATTCAAGTTTTTCGTGAGAGGGACAACACTTGGGATCATCCTTGTCCCAATCTGGGGAAGTAATTGATATAACGTGAGGTTCCAAGAACGTCACCTTAGCGCTGTACAAATATTGTCTGTCGAATACTTTCAATAGACGCCCATCAACACAAGTGAAAATCAAAACGGTTCCCCACGCGCCGGTCCCTGTTAAATGCCCGGAAGAAATGACAATCATCCGAAGTGAAAGGCCTGCCTCCGGATTAATAATATGGTCCAGACTAATCTCATTTTGCCAATCTGGATGAGCAGCTTCAGCATGATCAGGACTGTCGTAAGAGTATGAAGTGCCCGAATCGAATTTCAAAACTCCTCGTCTTCTTACTTCAATTGCAGCATTTTTAAAATCAACTTTTTCGACGCTGGTGCATGGAGCAGTGAGAATGTCACCATTTTCTGCTCCGAAATTCAAACTGGGAAAAAGGATGATTATTAACTGTGTATTCCGGTGGGAATGGCCACTGATTCCGTTCCGAAATTGGCCAGCGATTCCGGTGGAGTTGGCCGCCTTCGGAGCGCAGCGACGCTGGAGTCGGATCATCTTGTCAAAGGTGGCCAACTCGGGTCAATGAAAATGGATAAAAAGAGTACTTCAACATCGTCTCGTCTCCTGATCCTCCTCTGAAGCGAACAGATTTGTGCTTGCGAAGAAGTTGCGCAGGCAGAGGGGCTGGGTTGCGCAGAGTTTGCGCCGGCAGTTTGCAGGGGGAGACCGGTCCTGGACGTCCGTTTTTCTTGACGCAAGGCCGCCGCTCTTTTTGATTAACATTGCCGTGGCTCCTGGGGTGGAGGTGGCGGCGTCAGCTCAAGTTTTCGGACCGAGGAACTCCCTGCTGCCGGAGAGGATTGAGTGAGCCGGTGGAGCTGGTGGCACAGGTGAATCCAGTAGCTGTCGCTGACCTTGAGTCGCCGGACCTCTTCCAGGAGCGGCTGGAAGTAGTGAAGGCTGCGAATGGGGGTGTTGTCCTGGCGGTTGATCCGGGTGATCTGCTGGCGGACCGAACCCAGCAGAAAAGCCTTTTCCACCCGGTCGAGGGGGACCTGCTGGACGAACCAGCGGCAGGCCAACTGCTGATCGGCCGCAGTGAAAGAAGCCGCACCGGGGACTCGCTCGAGGAACATTCTCTTGACCTCAGCCACAAAGGCAGACTGGG
>JBGPHY010000720.1:0-3404 GCA_041484625.1 Terriglobia bacterium
CTTCGGTCTGCGCGGTGCTCAATAAGACGGGAATCGCCTTCCCAGGGACTAAGCTGCGGCTCCAGTTTGCGGTCGCGGAGCCCCCGATTTGAGAAAAAAGCGGACAGTTTTCCGCAGGGGTATGTCAGGAGGTCTGAACTCGTGGATCTCAAGACCAAGGAAATCATCCGTCAGATCCCGGCGGAGGAGATTCTAAGGTTTTCAAGGAACATGAAGAAGATGGAAGTCGGGTACTTGGATGAGACAGCTTAAGTGGGTGTTCTTATTCTTGATCAAGGATGAGGAGCCCTCGGCCTATTGGTGTTTCTGAGTTTGTCGCCACCAGAGGAGAAAGATGAATTTGCCCATGGCAGCTACCCCCTCCTCCGATGTAGTCGAAAATGGCATTCCTGTATCAGCACTCCGAGATATCTGTTTAGCACAAATCACTCCGGTCGATTTTTCAAAATAGCATCCACCAGGCATTGGTACGCAGTAGGCTTGAACGGACGATCTTTTTGAAGAAGCGGTAGTACGTTCTGCTTCACAGCGCGGTTTCCGACCCCGAGGGTGTTGAAGAAGACTGCAGAACCGCCAGGTCGGCCTTTGACTATTCGTAGTCCCCAGAACGAGAGGTCAAGGAGTCTGCGCGTCCTGGTGGTTGAGGACAACATCATTAATCAACGCCTGGCCGTCAGGATGGTCGAGAAGCAAGGACACTCCGCGGCCGTGGCTGGAACCAGGAATGAGGCACTGGAAGCGTTGGAAAAGGAGAAATTTGATCTTGTGTTGTCGGTTCGAGGGACGTTTGAAATCGGAGTGATTATGGGCAGGACTTATTTACCATGCTCCGATTCACCCCAAGTGGGATTGGACAGGGAATCTGCCAGAACCGTCCTTATGAAGGTCCAAATTCGCCAACAAATCAGGTGTTTCTGATTGACCCAAACCCCCTGAAGAAATCAACCCCTCCATCTTGGTAAAGATCGTTGGGTCCCACCAGCCCTTTCTTATTTCTTCTCGCATCACAGCCAGGGCCTCCTCCGAAGAAAGAGCCGCCCGGTAAGGTCGAGAGGTCGTCAGGGCATCAAAGACATCGACTGTTTGAAGGATACGAGCAGTCAGAGGAATCTGCTCGTCTCGCAGTCCATCAGGATACCCACTACCATCCATTTTCTCATGATGATGGCGAATGATTGGAAGCACCAAACGAAATGACTTCAGAGGGGCACAAATGCGTTCTCCTACCAGGGGATGTTGTCTCATAATAGTCCATTCCCTGTCGTCTAATTTTCCAGGCTTGAGCAGTATGGCATCGGGAACTGCGACTTTGCCGATGTCGTGGACGATCCCCGCCCGATGGAGGGCAACCAGGCTCTCCTGCGAAAGGTTCAGTTGTTCCCCCAGCATGACAGCATACTGAGAGAGGCGTTCACAATGACCCTGGGTGTAGGGGTCCCTGCCTTCAATGCTCTGTGCCAAAGCAAAGAGGACAGATTCAGCGCTTTCAAGTTCACTGGTGTAAGCTTTGATTTTAAGGAGGGACCGGATGCGGGCTATCAGTTCGCTTCGGTCAAAGGGCTTGCCCAGGAAATCGTCAGCCCCCGCATCCAAGCCACTGATACGGTCGCTGGTCTCGGAAAGTCCAGTCACAAGGACGACAGGTGTGAGCCGGCTATCCGGGTTCTGTTTGATCATGCGGCAAACCTCAAGACCGTTGAGGAGCGGCATATTGACATCCAGCAACACCAAATCCGGCCGGACTTCCCAGAATATCCGGATGGCGCTTTGTCCATCGGCCGCGGCTGCAACTTGAATCCCTTCAGCGCTCAGAATCCTTGTGAGCAATTCCCGCACACTCTCATCATCATCCACTACCAGAACAATCTCGCCCATTGCTTCCCCTTTAGGTCTACACTGCGTTGAATCGGGTTCCTAATACAAACGTATTTTGTTTTGTTACGAAATGCCCACGCCTCGCGAAGCTCAGCGTGGCTTCCATGAGAAGGCCTAAGAAAGTCAAGAGGCAATTTTTGCTGATCCCTCCTTTCTTGCAGGAGAAAAGAATGCCCTCAGCCTCGGCCATCCGATCTTATGGGACAGCTTTTCTAGCGGAAGATGGGGGGCTGTCAAGGGTCGCGTCTGGGGCGACTTGCGCAGCCCTTGACAGCCCCCCATCTGGAGCGATACTACGGCGGATCGGATGGCCGCCCCTTCCACACTGCCGGAGGCGATCGGAACTATGTCGCCTATCTTATGTCATAGTTTTCTCCCGGGGTCCAACGGCGGATTGGCTCCGACGCTTCCCCTCTGCGGGTTCACCCCTGCATCACCAGGCTTCCATTCGCACTCGGGTGAGTCCTTCGTTTCGGACTCGGTGCACGCTGGTGTCCGGGACGTTCTGGGGCTGCACTCTACCAAACGGGATCTGCCCGGCCCAAGCCGGCAGTTCCAAGCCACGCTACGCAGTCCCCAGGACAGGGTGATGCGGGAAACCACAGAGATGGAATCTTCCGTTCCCAACCGCCTCTCCAGGATCGGCCCCCAGTCTCCTTTCTTCAGGTTCGCTGCCGCTTCCACGTTAGGCTGGGATGCTGACAGCGGCGGGCTGAGCCAGACGCAACGGTTCATAGACTTCGCTGCCCACCCAGAGCCGGTGCAGCAACACCGCCAGTTTGCGGGCCACCGCTACGATCGCTCGCTTCCGGGCATTCTTGCGGCCCCGACTGGCCAGCTTCAGCCCCCAGCGCCGCAGGTCGCAGTCGGGACCGAAGGGGCCCAGAATGTATTGGGCGCTCCCTACTAGCAGTCGCCGCAACAGGTGATCTCCTGCTTTGGTGATTCGCAGTTCCGGGTCTTGCGCTCCCGATTTGTCCCGGCCCGGACGCAACCCCAGAAAGCTGCCCACCGAGCGGCTGCGCCCAAAACGCTGCGGATCTTCCAGGGTCAGCACAAAAGCCAGTGCGGTCACCGCCCCCACCCCTCCCACCTGCCGCAGCAGTTCGGTCTCCGGATATTTCTCCCGGCAAGCCTCTTGAATCTGGCGGTCATAGCCTTTAATCTGCTCCGTCATCCCCCCAATTACTTCCAGCAAGGGCTCCAGGGCCGCCCGCAACGGCTCCGGCAGTTGGGACTCCCCTTTCTGGGCAAAACTCCGCGTCGAGCACGACTTCATCCGCCCGCCCAGGCTCTTGACCGCTCCCCGCACATGGTTGACCAGCTGCGTGCGGGCCGCCACCAGGGCATCTCGAGCCCGGATCACCGCCAAATCGGCTTGGGCCTCGACGCCTCGATGCATGATCGGCGACAGCAGCTGCGGCTCCACCCGGCCCAGCCGCGCCAGCAGTTCCGCATCGACCGGATCATCCTTACTCTCATTTTGAGCAATCAAGGCCAGCTTGCGCGGATTGGCCACCAGCACCTCA
>JBGPHY010000721.1:0-3398 GCA_041484625.1 Terriglobia bacterium
GGAAGCCCGGACGATGGCTCGAATCAGCCATCCGAATATTGTCCGCATCTATAATCTCGGCCAGCCGGATGAGGTCCCTCATTTTGTAATGGAATATCTGGAGGGGGCCCCAGTGGTGGAGGCGGCACAAGCGTTGACCCTGCAACAAAAGGTGGGGTTAATGCGAAAGGTGACCCTGGCGGTCGATTTCCTCCACCAGCACCAGGTGATCCACCGTGACTTAAAGCCGGGCAATATCTTGGTGGGGCCTGATTTGGAACCCAAAGTCTTGGATTTCGGACTCGCCCTGCAAGTCAGTGAGGAGAGTAAGCGCTTGACCCTTGCCGGAGAGTTCATGGGCACCCCTAACTACTTCTCTCCGGAACAAGCTCGCGGCGAAACCCCGCTCGATTCGCGTAGTGATATTTTCTCCCTGGGAGTCATCTTATACGAATTGCTGACCGGCACATTGCCGTTTCGCGGCGAGACCATCAATGAGCAGATGCAAAGCATTTGTGAACAAGATCCGCCTTTACCCCGACGGATTAATCCTTCTGTGCCTGGAGAATTGCAGAACATCTGCCTCAAAGCACTGGAGAAGAACCCCGCTGACCGATTCAAGTCTGCTCGCGAAATGGCCAACGACTTGGAGAGGTTCTTGGCTGGAGAGCCGGTTCTGGCGGCTCCCACTTCTTACTCCCGCCTGATGGCAGGGAAGATTGAACAGCATTTGCGGGAGTTGAACGGCTGGAGGCAGGATCACATTCTGTCCAATTATGAGTTCGATACCTTCAGGAAGCTTTATGACCGCTTGATAGATCGCGAAGACGCCTGGATCATGGAGGTGCGGCGACTCACCTTGCCCCAGGTCAGCCTTTATCTGGGAGCCTGGGTTCTTGTGGTTGCGGCCGTCCTTACCGTTCTCTTCCATTATCCTGGCCTGACGGGAACTCCTGTCGTGTTATCGGTAGCTGCGGCCACGGCCTCAACCTGTGTCCTGGGAATGCGTGGCTGGAAGCAAGGGCGAAGCCGGATTGCCCTGGCTTTCTTGCTGGCATTCTGCCTCCTGCTTCCCAGTACTCTTCTGGTGACGATGAACGAGTATAGGTGGTTTACCCGCCTCACCCAGGAACGGGAAGAGCTGGAATTTCTGAGAAAGTACTTCTCTTTTGAACGGGCCACCAACGCCCAACTCTGGTGGGCGATACTGCTGTCCCTCCCAGCGTACTACTGGCTGCGACGTTTCACTCGCGCCTCCGTTTTTTCGCTGGTATTGGCTGTGATGATGGCCCAATTTGGCTTGGTGACGCTGTTGCGGATGGGTATGTTAGAGTGGCTGGAAAAGGACCCGGGCAAGGTCTATTTCCATTTGATACCGATTGCCTTCTTCTTTTTTGTGGCCGGCTTCTCGATTGAGAGGCTGCGTTTTCCCTCCGACTCACGTTATTTTTATCCCTTTGCCGTGGTGTTCACCTATGCCGCCATGAGCGGCGTGGCTGCTTACCATGAGCCTTATGCACAGTGGCTAAGAAAGGCGGCGCCTTGGACGCGCGGCCAGGTGGAATACCTGTTCATGATTAATGCTTCAATCTACAGCCTCTTGCAGTTCTTTTGCGAGCAGTTTCCTTCTCCTCAACTTCGGTGGGTAGCCAAGGCCTTCCGATTTGTGGTAGCAGGACATATCCTGTTGCCCTTACTCCTATTGGGAATCGCTGCCACAGACCTCTGGAACAACTCGCCTGACAACATGGGGTTGCGAAGGGAAGCTCGTATTTTTGAAGGGATTCTACCTCTGGCGGCAGGGCTGTTTGCCTTTCTGAGTGTCCCCAAACAAATGAAGAATTACTTTGCCACTGGCCTGGTCTTTCTTGCCATCGGAATCATCCGTCTGCAGCAGGATTACTTCAAAGCCAAAGCTATGTGGCCAATCAGCCTGTTGTTGTTCGGGCTCATCCTCATGCTGGCCGCCGCCAACTACGCACCGCTCAAAATGCTTCTCATCCGGACAGTTCGCCGCAAACCTTAGCCCGGATTTCACCACCAAAGCCCCAAGACACAAAGAGGACAGTGCCAGGACCCGGCCTACTATGTGCGGGCATCGGTTGAAGCGCCTTCCAGGTGAAAAGCTGCAAGAAATCTTCCTGAAGGATGCAATTTCTGCGCTGAAATGTCGCTATACGTCATTAGGGAGTGAATTTGGTGTAAGAGAATAGGGAGGGCAAAATGCCAAAACTAAGAGCTTTGATTTGTTTCGCCGCAGGACTACTCTTGACGGGATGTGAGGTAAGATCTTTGCGACCGCTGGTGACCGAAGAGGACGCAGTCTTCGAACCAGCCCTGTTGGGCACATGGATCGCGAAGGATGACGACCAAAGACTGACAATGAAATTCAAGAAGTCTGGGGAAAAGAGTTACGACATGGTCTTGGAGACAGAGAAGGGAGCAGCTCACTTTGATGCTCGCCTGGCCCGGTTGGAGTCTTCCTTGTTCCTGGATCTTTGTCCCCGCATGGAGGAGGGTGAGGGTGATTCCTCTTACGTCTACTACAGCCATCTCATCCCCACGCACAGTTTCGCCAGAATCAATGTAGAGAAAAACACGTTGTCCCTTTCTTCCTTAAGGCACGACACGATCAAGAACCTAATCTCCCAAGGGCAGCTAGACATTGGCCACGAGGTTCTTGATAGCGATGTGATCTTGCTGACAGCAGGCACCCCGGATCTCCAGCGATTCCTTTTGCAGCACGCGGAGGATGCCGACGTATTTTCTTCTGCAGACATGCTCTATCGACAAGAATCGATGCTGACACCGACTGGGAGGCCACCAGACCTTTCAAATCAAGCGGCGCCGTGAAGATACTTCGAGATGCAATGGGGGTAGACATACATCGCAAGTTGAGGAAGCTGATGAGTAAAATCGGGGAGGTTATCGCGCACACGGGAAAACGCGACTTGACCTCAGCTCTCCTCAAGTAAGAGAATTGACTATATCTTGCAGGGCGGGATTCTCTTGACCTCCTGGAATAAACTCCATCAGGGATGGTCTATGTTAAGACTGGTCCTGATTCATTTCGCTTGCTGTATGACTGCCCTTGCCTCCAACGTTTGGACAGTCCGGCTAGAGGAACCGACGGGACTGTACCGGCGCACTGGAGAGGTGGTCGGTGTGCCGCTTCAGAAACTCGGAGGAAACGAATCAGGCTTCACTGTCACCGATCAGTCGGGTCGGGAACTTCCCTGGCAGTTGAGTTCCGGGGAACTGCTGTTTCCGGCTTCTTTGATCCCCGGTGAACTCCCCGAATATCGGGTGGCTTGTTGCGGGAGCCGTGCTGCCCCTCACTTTATCAATCCCATCATACTGCACCAGATCGGTATGCGGCGCATCGAGCTGGGCAACCGGCGCTTCCGGGCTATCATTGA
>JBGPHY010000722.1:0-3392 GCA_041484625.1 Terriglobia bacterium
CGCTGGGCTAAAAATGTTCTGCGTTGTGTCGACCGCCTTAAGAATGTGGCGTTTCACAGAAACGCCCTACAGCAAATCCTGGAATCACAAATGAAGACTGACTCTTACCAAAGAGACTCACTTCTTCGTTGCATTTTTGTCCTTCCAAATTGTATGTTAGTCGATGAATTGTAGCAAACCCATGAGAAAAGCAGATGCTGGCTAAGTCCGTTTTGGTCGTTCCGTCGCTTCTGAAACTGAGGCGTCGAAATTTGAATCGTCAGAGTTTTGGCACCCTGCTGCTGGTTGTTCTTTTCGGCGCCCAGTTCTTTGATCCACTGCTGGCAGGCGACTTTTGGAACGAGAAGCCCTATACTCAGTGGAGCGCCGAAGAAACTCTAAGGATGTTGTCAGACTCCCCTTGGTGTAAGACTCATTTCCTCAAGCTGTCCGGGGGAACCTCCAGGACGCCACCAACCTCGGTGAGAGAAATCGACCTGGGCGAGGCGACCATCAGTCAGCACTCTATTTGTTGCAGGACCTTTGAGACTGTGACCGCACCGGTACCGGGCCGTTCCAACGGGAATGCTTCTTCTGATGCTCCAGGTGCATCGACTCAGACTCCCGGATCCAATTCAGGAGGTAACATACTTACCTACCGAGTGCTTTGGCTTTCCTCTGTTTGCATTCGCCAAGCTATGACTCGGGCCCTCCAGTTGCAGGGAGTGGATCCAACCGATTCCGTCAAGCGAGCCATCGAACAGCCTGCAGGGGAGTTCGTGATTGCTGTTACTGGGCCCTGGATGACCCCCTTTGACGGCATTTCACTCCAACGATTAAAAAAGAAGGCCTACTTGAACTCAGTGAAGACCAGTACCAAGAAGGTAGAACCCAGGGGGTATATTCCCCCGAGAGAGCGGCAAGATGGAATGGCTGTTTTTATTTTTCCACGAGCCTTCGACGCGAAGCCGGCCTTTGATCAATCAGATGGAGGTGTGGAGTTTGTTTTTGATGACCGGTCCTTCCGGATTCAGGTCCGCTTCAAGCTGGATAAGATGGTATCCCACGGGATTCTCGACCTCTAAGTAAACAACAAGAAACAATGCTCATAATCTGGGAACAAGAGCCTAACCGCGGAGAGGCAGAGGTTGCCGCACGAAGTCGGAGAAGCGAAAATTCAGGATCAATTGACTAACGGCGAACTTATGATAACTGCCTGTCCAGCAGGTAATATCTCTTCTCCTTCATTTCAGGATCTCTGTGTCTCTTCGGTTAGTATTAGGTTCTCCGCCTTTAGGCTCCTAACTCTTACGGCCTACTAAAAAAAGAACAGGGAATACATGCGCCAAGCCCAATGTTCGTCATCTGCCCCCTGGTTGCTTGCAATTGCGTTATTGACTCCTCTAATGGTCCGCTGGGGGAGTGGCCAATCTCTGGACCGTACAGAGATTGAGATTCCAAATATTCCAGGGCACCTCACCCTAAAGTGCGATTTTCATTCCCATACGGTGTTCTCGGATGGCCTGGTCTGGCCGACAATCAGAGTTGAAGAAGCCTGGCGAGAAGGGCTGGACGGGTTTGCCTTGACTGATCACGTGGAATATCATCCTCACCAAGAAGACCTTCCGTTCAAACCTAACCAGCCCTACGAACTGGCTTTGGAGAAAGCCCGACAGTTGAATATCGTGCTGCTTCGAGGAGCGGAGATCACCCGAGATATGCCTCCGGGGCATCTGAACGCGATCTTTCTGGAAGACGTCAATCCCTTGCAGGATCCCGATTACCGTAAGGCCGTCCAGGCGGCGGCCAGCCAGAATGCTTTTGTTTTCTGGAATCATCCGGATTTCCCCGGACCAGAAGGTCAGTTTGTCTGGCACCCGGAAATCGAGAGCTTGCGAAGTGCGGGGCTTTTGCATGGCATCGAGGTCGCGAATGGCCAGAGCTATTACCCGGCCTCCCACCGCTGGTGCCTCGAAAAGAAACTCACCATGATGGGAAATTCCGACATCCACAATCCGATTGGCATGGAGTATGACTTTTCCCGGGGTGAGCATCGAACGCTGACCCTGGTCTTTGCGGAGGAAAGGACGCCACTGTCCATCAGGAAGGCCCTGATGGACAGGAGAACCGCCGTCTACTGGAAGAACCTCTTGATCGGAGAGGAGCAATATCTCAGACCGATCTTTGAGTCCTCCGTTGAGATTCTCAACCCAAACGTCGCCATTTATGAAGATGGTGAGGCTCTGGTTCAGATTCGAAATCGTTCGGACCTGCTATTCGAGCTTCAACCCATTAGCAACGCAACGGGGCCACTAAATTACTCCGGTCTGGCACTCCATCCCAAAAAGGTTAGCCTCTTGAGAGTGACCGCCCAGTCCGGAGCCAGATCAGGCGAGAAAAACGTGTCTTTGCCTTTCACAGCGAAGAACCTGCTTGTCGAACCGGATCAGGGTCTGAAGATAAGCTTGAACCTGAAGGTCAACATTGCCCAGGCTAAGAAGAATTAAGTGATGGATACTTGCCGTATTGGGTCAGTTACGGGATACCGGCTTCGTCAGGAGCCAAATGTTTAATGATTCCGGAATTTGATGATAATTTCTTTTGCGAGAAGGAGATTTCTGATGCGTCGTCCCCTTTATTCCTCCATGGTTCTTTTGGTGTTATTCAGTTCGGTGCTTATGGGTGCCGACCTGCGGATCGGGATTATTGGCTTAGACACTTCACATGTCATCGCCTTTACGAAGATCCTCAATGATCCTTCCGACCCCGATCATATCCCGGGAGGCAAGGTAGTGGCCGCCTTCAAGGGTGGAAGTGCGGATGTACCGGCCAGTGCCAACCGGATCGAAAAATTCACTGCCGAATTGCGCGACCGTTTCCAGGTTCAAGTGGTCGAGGATATCCCCAAACTCTGCCGCCTGGTGGATGCTATTCTGCTGGAAAGCGTGGTTGGCCGCGCTCACTGGAACCAGGTGCAGGAGGTCCTTCGAGCCCGCAAGCCCGTCTTTATCGATAAGCCGCTGGCCGCTAGCCTCGCTGATGCGCGAAAAATCGCGCAACTCGCCCAGGAAACCGGCACTCCCTGGTTTAGCAGTTCCTCACTACGCTTCGCCCCCGAACACCCGCTTATTCGATCGGATACGGAACTGGGGTCTATTCTTGGCCTGGAGTCTTATGGACCAGCTTCGCTCGAACCTACTAACCCGGGGTTGTTCTGGTACGGCATTCATGCCGTTGAGGCACTTTACACCGTGATGGGGACAGGCTGCGAAACTGTCACCACCACCTCCAACCAGGACACTGATCTGGTGGTGGGAGTCTGGAAAGACGGGCGCATCGGCACGGTGCGCGGACTCCGCAAAGGGAAAGAGGATTATGGTTTGTTGATTTTCGGAGAAAAGGCTATCAAGTCC
>JBGPHY010000723.1:0-3392 GCA_041484625.1 Terriglobia bacterium
ACTTCCGAAACTCCGTTTGGGGATCTTCCTAAGTGACTGCGGTTAAGCTACTTCAATCTTTCCTGGGGGGGCCGGATGGTAGACTAAAAAATTGGACCTACGAAAAACAGTATTCCGTGTGCGAATTTTGGAAGAAGTCTTAACTTACAGCCAAAGAGCTGGAGCTGACTGTCTTGCCGGAATATCTAACCTCGCGTTGTTCTCAACGGTATCGACAGACGATTGCTTCTCCGCAAGAAGGCTTTCATGAAAATGCGTTGGTGGTGGAGGGTCGCGCTCTGTCGCGACCGTTCTGGCGGCGACGGAGCGCTGCCCGCCAGCATTTTCATCGGCGGTGGTGAGCTTGAAAAGGTCATGGGGCACTTTCATGAAAATGCGAGTTTGGGTAGCCTCGGTTACTGCGCTCTTGGCAGTAACCGTGGGCATTTGTAACTTTTTGAAAAGCCCACGATTGATCCAAGAAACGAATCAATCATGGCTACCTGTGCAATTTTCAGCCTCGGTGGCGCGCTAATTTAGCGCATGGGGCATTTTTGTTCAATCCCCATAGACCCCGTTGCAGGTTCAGCGCTGCCTCTGCAAGAGTAGTGCCCAATCGAGCCAGCCCGGCGAAATGGGCAAGTCACTTGGCCTTTCTCGGGCAGATACACCGCATAGGTTTCGCCGGGTTTTGCGAGACAATAAGCGCCGTTGCTGACAAGTTCGTCGTGCGGTTCTGTCTTCCACCACTCGAACGGATGAAGTTCTCACTGGACAATCCAAGGCGCTTAGGAATAGGTTAGAAGAACAGATTCGATTGAGCTCAACCGCTTAAAGAAAAGGGGGGGATAAATTATGAAAGCTTCGCAGACTCGAAGGTCCTTCGTTCGGGCAACGGGAGCCGCCATCGCCAGTTTAGGAGTGACGCGTTCCGCGTTGATTGGAGATCAGCGTGAGACTCTAGCCATCAACGGCGGCCCCAAGTCCGTCACTTTTCCAGTCGACCGGCAGAGAACAATTTCAAGGTGGCCCCGCTACGGGCCGGAAGAGAAGAAAGCCCTTCACGACCTGATTGACAGTGCGAAATTTTACGAAGAGTTACCCCTGTTCGAAGAGGAGTGGAAGGCTTACACCAAGTCTCCATTCGTGAAGGCGCATATGAACGGCTCGAGCGCCTTGACCAGCATGTATTTTGCGCTGGATCTTCCTGCCGGCAGTGAAATCATGGTCCCATCCTATTGTTTCTTTGCCACCTGCCTGGCCATGCGGTTTTTTGGGTACGTTCCTGTGTTCATTGATATCGATCCGCGCACGTCCTGCTTCGACCTCGAGGATGCCAAGCGGAAACTCACCCCAAAGACAAAGGCTTTGGTACCGATGCATGCATGGGGCCTCCCCTGTGAGATGGACCACATTGCTGAATTTGCCAGGCAGAAAGGCCTGATCCTGCTCGAAGATGCTGCTCAATGCCACGGCGCCTCGATGAACGGCAAGAAGATGGGCACATGGGGGATGATAGGTATTTTCAGTTTCCAGGCTTCCAAGTGTCTGCCGACGGTCGAAGGAGGAATGGGGATGTACCAGACTCGGGAGTATTTCGAGCGCGCCTCTGCCTTCGGCCACTATGAAGATCCGGTGAAATTCTCCAAGGACAGCCCGGTGCGGCAGTACGAGGGCACCGGTTTCGGCCAGAAGTACCGCATGCATCCGTTTGCGGCGGCGATTGCCAGGCAGCAGCTTAAAGGCCTTGATGAACGCAACACCAAGGTGACTGCCAACGTTCGCAAGCTGAACGATCGGCTGACACAACTGCCGGGCCTCAGCGAGCCGCACTGCCGCTCTGACCAGCAGAGGGTTTATTACTACCGCAACATGCTGTTTGTGGATCCGGCCAAAGCAGGTTTCTCACGGGATGCTCTGTTGAAAGTCCTGATTGCCGAAGGCGTGGAGGCTGAGATCTGGATCTATCCGGAGCAACATAAGCTGAAGATTTACTCGGAATCCAAGTGGTGGCACCACAAGCCTCAAATACCAACTTCTATGCCTGGCAGCGAGCAGGTCAATGCGAGACACATCACGCTGCCATTCATGTACGAAGATGCTCCGGAGTTGATGGAGCAGTATGTAAAGGCTTTTGAGAAGATCTGGGCGCATCGAGCGGAACTGGCGAAGATTTAACAGACTCATGAAAAAGGCCCTCAGTTTTGGCGCATTGCCATTTGTCCTGACGGCGTTGTCATTGCTCTGGTGCTGCCGCGCTCCCGAGCCCTCGATAACCCCGACACGTACCTCGTCTCCAGGCCGATTGATTGTCAGGGCCCACAATTCCGAGTTCGAACTGGCGCACGACACCTACAACGGGATTTCAGCGGCGAGTGACGGGAAGATCTATTATGTTCTTTCATCAGAATCCTATGTCACAGGCGCACAGATTTATTCCTACGATCCGGTTACGTCCAAGATCCAGCATCTGGGCGACTTGACGGAAGCCTGCGGCGAGAATGACCTCAAGGCAATCTCGCAAGGCAAGTCGCATGTCAATTTTGTCGAATCCAATGGGAAACTCTATTTTGCCTCGCATATCGGTTTCTATACCATCATCGATGGAATGGAAAAAACCGGTCTACCGCCGCCCGGGTATAAGCCCTATCCGGGCGGGCACTTCCTGGCCTATGACATGGCCTCTGGGAAATTCGAGGATTTAGCCACGGCCCCTCTGCATGAAGGAATCATTTCAATGACCATGGACCCCCAGCGGGGACGGCTCTTCGGGATTACCTGGCCCACCGGGTATTTTCTCCGTTATGACATGGCCAGGAAAGACTTGAAGAACTTGGGGCCGGTTTCACTCCAAGGGGAGAATGGTAAAGGACAGACCTACCGCACGCTTTGCCGGTCGCTGGTTGTCGACCCCGACGACGGTTCAGTGTATTTCAGTACCGGAGACGGCTTCATTCTTCGTTATCGTTCTGACCAGGACGCCATAGAATCCATTCAAGGCGAGGACTTGAAAAAGGACTACTTTGGCCTGTACGATCCGACCTCTCCCGGTCACATGGGTTATAACTGGCGTCAGACCATTTGGTATGAGCCGGGGAAAGCCATTTACGGTGTTCACGGCAATTCGGGATATCTCTTTCGATTTGACCCCCGCATCCCCCGCGTCGATGTGTTGGAGCGCCTGACGTCAGAACCTTCCAAGAAGAGTGGAATGTTCGACCAGTTCAGTTATGGCTATCTGGGCTTCACCCTTGGGCCTGACGGGCATATTTTGCATTATCTTACTGGCGGACCCATTTATGTGGAAAGACGGCGAGTGACAGGAAAGAGCAGCACAGGGGCCGTTCCTGCCCTGTCGAGCCGCAGAACATCCCCGTCGGCCGTCGATTGGACGATCAGCTCCTGCCCCGACC
>JBGPHY010000724.1:0-3388 GCA_041484625.1 Terriglobia bacterium
CAGGCTTACTATTCCTATCTGGCCGGAGCTCACCATACCTATGGGCACAACGCGAATTGGCGGGTTCTTCCCACCTGGAAGGAAGCCCTGAACGCGCCCGGCGCCATTCAAATGGGCGTGCTCAAGAAGATCTTCCTGGCCCGAAAGGAGTGGTGGCTGCTGGTTCCGGATCAATCGCTATTTGCATCGGGGGGACGCGTCAGTGACTGGCCTCTTCCCAGGGAGTTTTCGACTGAGCAAGAGCGGAGCGCCTATGTCCACGATCTTGGACCGTTTGAATCGGCGGGTGGGCAGCCCACTGGTAACGAGTTGCTTCACCTGGCCGCACGGCATCAAGACGGCAAATGGGCCATGTTCTATTTGGGCGACAAAGCATCCTTCAGCGTTAATATGAGCAAGCTGAAGGCAGCCAAAGTCAATGCGTTTTGGGTCCATCCGATCACCGGCGATTCGACGCCGATGGGACAGGAATCGAATACCGGTGTGAAGTCCTTCTCGACTCCCGAGGGTTGGGAAGACGCGCTATTGATCCTGGAGGCGGCAGACAGCTCGGCGCCTCCAGCGCGCTAGAGCCAAAGACGTGTGCTGATGAACACAGCAAAGATTGCCAGCTCTCTTGATTCGGACTGTTAGAGTGGAAAAAAGCATCGATTTCGGTTCGACCGGAGACTTTTACCGGATGGAGGGCAAACATGCAGAGTCGACACTTTGGCCATCACTTTGTGCCTGGACCGATGGCGCGGCGTGGCTTCATGGCGGGGCTCGCCGCTTTGGGTGCAGCTTCACGCCTTGACGCGGGCCGAGAATTCAAGCCCCACAAAGATTCTACAGGACCCAGTCCGCAGAGCAGACCGTCGGATCTGAAGATCACCAAGGTGGAAACGCTCCAGGTGACAGGAAAGAACTGGAGAAAGGCGCTCTACCTGAAGATTCACACGGATGCCGGCGTAGCAGGGCTATAGGGTCCAATCGACAGCGAGGCGGCGATTTTTGTCGACCGGTTCTTCCGACCGGGCCTCATCGGGCAGGACCCGCTGGCACAGGAAGCCCTTTGGGACCGGATATTCCGGGCAGATCGGCACTCGCGGGGCAGCCACTACTTCATCGGTCTCAGTGCTTACGAGTTCGAGAAACATCAGCCGCAACCTGAAAAAGGAATGCTACAGCTACCGGATCGCCCGGGCTTCGGCATCGAGCCGGACGAATCCAGGATCGAGGCTATCCGTTCCCTGTCTTGGCAGCAGTTGTGAGAGCCTTGGCCGAGGTTACGAGGAAAAACCAACCAAACAGTAACCGGTTCCATGGATAGTCTTGATCCGTTCGCCCCCATTTTCATTGGGGCCGATCTTTCCACGTAATTTAGAGATATGGACATCGATGCTGCGATCCAGAGGATCGTAGCATCTTCCGAGAATCGACTTGACCAGCTCTTCTCGGCTGACGATGCGTCCAGCTTCCTGCAGTAAGAATGCCAACAGGTTAAATTCGATGGCCGTCAGGTGAATTGCCTTCCCTCCCGCTGTAACCATCCAAGTGTTTCTATCCAGGCAAATATCACCCATTGACAATAATGTTGGCTCAGCCGACGAATCCGTAAGAGGGATCAAGGTTCTCACCCGACGCAAGATCGCATGTATATGAGCTAAGAAATCCCGCTCTGCAAAAGGCTTAATCAGATAGTCATCGGCTCCGAACTCCAGACCCAAGATCCAGTCCACCGAGTCTGCAGCAGTTGTCAGGATCAAGACAGGGAGGTCAGATTGATTCCGGAATTGGCGCAGCAGTTCTAAACCATTAATGTTCGGCAGGTGAATATTGACAATGACCAGGCACAGATTGCCGGTCAGAGCGGTATTCAAACCCTCTTCTCCCTGTGAGGTATAAAGCAGCTCGAACCCTTCCTGTTTTATAAAATCTTTAAGCCCAATACAAAGCGCTTCGTCATCATCAATCATCAGGACCCGATTCATATAGATCTTGTGGACTACCAATGCATGAGTAACAAGCGTGTGACGACCGGTTAATGGTTACGCGTCAGTTGCTGGGGACTTAATTCAAACCAAAAGAGCAAAGTACTCATGTGGCTTCCGACGACCTCATAAAGAAGGACTGTATCTTTGCTGGAAGCCTGTTTCCCCATTGGCGCGTGATCCGTTTGAGTTGAAATCTTGGTGAGTACAAACCTCCTGTTCAGCAGTTTCAAATATGAATCCAATGCCCCGAATCGTCTTTAGCCGCTCCTGGTAAAGGGAGCCTAATTTCCGTCTCAAATTGCAGATATGCACGTCGAGGTTACGGTCATAAGAATCATATTTCTTGTCTAAGACGGTCTCCACCAATTCCCGTCTTTTCTTGACACAACCGGGAGGATCTAACAAAACACTTAACAGTTGAAATTCGATCAGAGTCAGAGGCAGGGGTTCTTGATTGATGCTGGCTGACCAGGTGTTACGGTCAAGAATTAAACCGTTCAGCTTTACGGCATCTAGAAATTCATTCGTTGGCGCAACAGTCTTGGGTTGAAGCCGCCGCATCAAAGAATGAATTCGTGCAATCAACTCGCGGGGATGAAGCGGTTTCAGGAGACACGAATCGGCTCCCGCTTCCAAAGCTTGAGCGGTTCTTTTGGCATCACTATAGTCCAATAACGCCACCAATGGAGACGCACAATGACTGCGAAGTTGACGGAGCAATTCCAGGTGTCCCTGGCCGAATGAGATAATGTTGAGGATGATCAGGGCCGGAGCACATTGGGACGAAAGAGACCGCCAGTGCAGCCGGTCGGTCATTTCAATGGAAAAGCTTTCAGCCTGCAGATTATTCTGCAGGGTTTGAGCCAGCAGATGATCGCCATCAATGATTAGGGCATGTCGCATCATAAAGATTGGGAGCGTGGCAAGCTCACCACCACCGTTGTTCCCTGGCCGATCTTGCTACTTAAGTTCAACTGGCCATGATGGGCCTCGGCTAGGCCACGCGCAATGCGCAAGCCCAGCCCACTATGGGGATCGCCGGGGGTGCGGACTTGATCGACGCGGTAAAAGGGGTCAAACAAATAGGGCAAGTGTTTCGGATCAATTCCTTTCCCGGAATCGGTCACTTTGATATGAACCGGATCGTCGGGATCAATCGAAACCCGAACGGTGGAACCAGGCCCCGCATAGTGGATGGCATTGTTGAGCAGATTGTCCATAATCTGAGTGAGCCGGTCTGGATCGGCCCTGAGGGTCACAGCGGGGCCCACCGGCAATTCCTGCAAAACCACCTGCGCCTGTTTGGCGGCCCCCACGTGATTTTGCAGAACCGACTTGAGCAAATCCCGCAATTCGACCTCCTGGAAGTGAATCGGCAATTCCTGCAAATCCAGTTTGGCCAATTCAAGCAGGTC
>JBGPHY010000725.1:0-3379 GCA_041484625.1 Terriglobia bacterium
GGCAGAGGAAGTGGCTAAGGGTGTGTTTAACTTCATCCAGGGATTAAGGAAGACCTTCCCGGACGTAGTCGTGGGTGACATCGAACCCATTCTTTGGGCGGGAGTTAGCGTGAACCAAATCAAAACCTGGTTGGACACTTACTACCGTGTGACCGGCGAAAACCTCCCCTACATTTTGGTGGACGTGAGCTGGTGGGATCCCAGTTGGCCCAAAGCCGCCAAGGAACTGGAAGGCTTCTGTCACCAAAGAGGGATTGAGTTCGGGATCATCTATAATGGTGTTTCCTTCGACAATACGGATGACGATTATCTTCGGCATGCCGAACGAAATGCGGTTATCTACGAAGGCCAATACGGAGGCAATCCTGACCATGTGGACTTCATGTCCTGGCACGATCATCCTGATTATGTTCTACCGGAGACAGATCCAACCAAGTTCACAAACCTGATCGACCGTTACGTTCGCACCCGGACAGTCTTAAGTTCCGCCTTGAGCCTTCCTTCTCCGTCTTCCCACGCTTTTGTCACTGGCACCTTGCTGGATAAAGCAGGTACTCCGATTACCGGAGCACCCGTGCAACTGACCCAGCGCTATCCCGGCAGTTATTTTCAAGACGGGACCCCCGTTGGCAATGCCACCACGGATGCGGCAGGAAAGTTCTGGATCGCTATCGATTCATTCCCTTCCAGCTTGACCGTCTTTGAAACGAAATTTGCGGGCGATGAAGAGTATTGGCCGGCTGTTGCGACAACCAAAGTAGGGGGTACTCCTTCCGGGGGAGACTCTCTCACCCTTTCCCCCCTCAACCAGTTTGTGTCTGACAGGGGTGGTTCTGGCAGCGTCTCAATCTCCTGCGTTGGCGCTTGCCAATGGACAGCCTATAGTTCCGTTGATTGGATCGCCGTCACTGCCCTCGATGAGTTCGCAGGTCCCGGCCAGGTTTATTTCACAGTCTCCGCGAACCGCGCCCCCAATACACGAATTGGCACGCTGAACATTGCAGGAAAGAGCTTCACAGTGACTCAAGCCGGATCGACTTCTTCGCTTTCCGTCACCAGTATTACCCCCACTGCAGGTCCTGTGACCGGGGAGACAGCCGTCACCATCGAAGGAGTTGGTTTCCAGGTTGGAGCATCAGTGACCATTGGAGAAGTCCCAGCCACGGTCAGCGCTGTGACCAGCAGCCAGATTGAAGCCACCACGGGAATCGCCTCAACGCCAGGCACCTACGAGGTTGTGGTCACCAATCCAGGTGGAGAGTTTGGAGTGCTTGACCATGGTTTCACTTATGTGGCCGGCCCACCCATCCCAGATGTGGATGTCTTTGTGCCTATTGTCCTTTCAGCGGCCGGGTTGAACGGGTCATTCTTCAGTTCAGAAATCACCTTAACCAATCGAGGAAGCGGTAACGCCACGGTCCACTTGACCTACACCGCAGCCCTCGGGAGTGGCAGTGGGACAGGGATGGACACGCTGGCTCCCGGCGAGCAGAAGATTGTGCCGGATGCCATCAGCTACTTGAGGAGCCTGGGAGTCCCGATTCCTTCCTCCGGGAGTCAGGGCGGAACCCTGAGGGTCAGCTTCTCCGGGTTAGCTTCTCCCGCGGATGGTGGAGTGACGGTTCGTACCACTACGATTGTTCCCGATGGCCGAGCCGGTCTGGCCTATGTGGACCTTTCTACGGGGATGGCCTTGACAGGCCCGTCCTATATTTGTGGTCTGCGACAAAACGAGACGGACCGGTCCAATGTGGCCATCCAGAATGTGGGGTCCTCTTCGGACGGCAATATCACTTTGAGGCTGACGGTCTTTTCGGGGGAGGGGAACGACTCGACCCCTCACGTTCTTCCCGACCAGGTGCTGGCGCCCGGGGGGTGGGCACAGGTCTCGGGGATCCTGATTTCCAACGGCTTGTCGCTCAGCAATGGCTATGTGAGGGTGGAACGGATCATCGGGACAGCTCCCTATTCTGCCTACGGGGTGATCAATGACCAGGCCAATTCGGATGGGTCTTTTGTTCCTCCGGTCCTGGAAAGCGCCCTGGCCGGGAAAACGCGGATGACGCTGCCGGTGGTGGTGGAGGCCAATGCCTTTAGCACAGAACTGGTGGTGACCAACTGGTCAATGGAGAAGAAAACACTAAATTGCCGTTACGTGGCTGATGCCATCCAGACTGCCGATAACTCGGCTAACTTTACGATTGAGGTGAACGCGGGGCAGCAGTTGATCTGGCCGGACTTGGTCCAGAAGCTTCGAGATTCCCAGCTCACCGGGATTGGTGCAAAGGGATCTGTCTTTGTCGGGGCCTTGTTCGTATCGGTGACAACAGGGGACCTGAGCGGGATTTCGGTGGCCGCCAGGATCTCGGCCTCGGGAGGGGGAGGTCGCTACGGGGTGTTTTACACTGCAGTTCCTGAAGGCGAAAGCTCATCCCGGGAGGCCTGGCTTCATGGGCTCCAGCAGAACGGTGAAAACCGCACCAATCTGGCCCTGGTCAACACCGGTGAGGTCGATTCATCGTTCGACACCTTCCGCATTGAGCTTTTCAATGGTGACACGGGAGCAAAAGTTGCGACGGTGGATGGATGGCATCAACCTGGGAGCCAACCGCTGGTACCAGATCGGGGTGATCCTGTCGCAATATGCCCCGGGGGTGACGCAAGGTTACGCCCGGATCACGCGGACAGCAGGCAACAATCCATTCATGGCCTATGCGGTGATAAACGACGGTGCCCATCCCGGCGACCGCAGCGGTGACGGCGCCTTTATCGCCAGCGCGCCGTAAGCCTTATAGTTGGAGATAAACTCACACAAAGCCACGAAGAGATGACGGAAAACGAGATCGGAAATAATAATAGTCAACTGGGCCGTGCAGATCCACAAGTTTGGCGATGCATTAATGAAAGGCGGGATTTCGCGAATCCTGAGTGGAAGAGTCGAACAGGTCTTTGTGCCTTTGTGTCTTTGTGTGAAAACGAATCGAAGCTCCAATCCAAAGCATTGATCATAGGAGTAAAACCATGAGATGGAAATTGAACTTCTTCGAAAAGACAGGGCTGAACCTTCTGCAGGCCTCAATTTTGATGGGATGGTTCGTAATCATTCTGAATGGAGCGCAGTTGGCCATGGCGCAATGGATCAGCCACGGGCCGCCAGGGGGGGTCTTTGCCATAGCCATCGACCCGCAAACGCCGGCCACGCTCTATGCGGGGACCTATCGAGGAGGCGTGTTCAGGAGCAGCGATGGCGGGAGAAGCTGGAGCGCCATCAACAACGGCTTGACGAATTTAGATGTTTACACTTTAGCCATCGATCCGCAAAACCCGGCCACGCTCTATGCGGGGACTGCTCGAGGTGTTTTCAAGAGCAACAATGGCA
>JBGPHY010000726.1:0-3379 GCA_041484625.1 Terriglobia bacterium
CGATGGCAATACTCTTCCGGAAGGACGAGATGGCCAGTTCAAATTGTTGTTCCGCCGCCTGGACCCTGGCCAGACCAACGTAGGCGGAGGCGTATTCCGGTAGAAACTCGACGGCCCTTTGAAACTGGAGTCGGGCTTCCTGGCAATGGCCGGTATTGAAGTAGAGGTTGCCCAGCTGGACCCGGCTCCAGGCGTTTTGCTCGGGGTCCCGGTAATTGGCCGCCCGCACAGCCATTCCCATGATCTCGATGGCTCCTTCTGGATCTCCGAAGAGTTCCCGAATATATGCTGCACGGCTATAGGAGGCGAAGTCGGGCCTCAGATCAACCATCTGCTGAATAACCTCTGCAGCTCTTTCATACTCGCCGATCTCAACCAGCGCATCTCCCAGGTTTCCCAGGTTCCAGAGATCTTTGGATTCGACCTCGGAAGCACGCCGGGCCGCGGTCACCGCTTCCTCAAACCGATGTTGGCCGTTGTAAACCCATGGACGCAGACGGATGGCCGCATAGAAGTGCGGATCTATCTCCAGGGCCTTCTGGCAAGCTCGCTCGGCACGGAGGTAGCTGGCGCCATCATGGAACAGCCTGGCCTTCCTCATGCAGGCTTCGGCTAGTTCGGCGTAAAGGGAGGGGTCCTTCTTGCCTTCTTGCAGGTTGCTTTCGACCAACCTGATCCTTTGGTCCAGCAGGTACCTGACGGATTTGTCTCTTGACTGAGAGGAAGTGGATGACTCCGAGGGTGTCGACACCTGCTTTTTGTGAAAGAGCGTCCACCAGGCAACAACGGCAATACACAGCAAGGCAATGACTCCCATCAGACGGTACGAATTCCTGGAATTGATCATAAGAGGCTCCCCTTTGTATTGTGATCGATATGAATGACACTATTTCATGGAACGAATTCAGCCGCCGGTATGAAATTGCCATCGTTGGTTCGATTGTCTACCACCACGGCATAGCAGTAAGCTGGCAAGCTGGGCCTCCAGCGGATATAACCGCCGGTCACATTGGCTGTAAGGGCCATCTGCCTCCAACTAAGGGCCGGCAGCGTCATGACCACCGTGTCTACCAGTTGACCGGAAGAATCGAAGACTGCGGCCTCAACTGTATTTGTCTGGTCAGAGTCATTGAAGCATCCAATGTTGGTTCTGGCGGCACTGCTGACATTCACGCCCACGCTGTAAGCGTCAAAGCTGGAAGCGCTGTAGACAAAGCCTGGCACGGCAGTGCCATAGTTGCCGTTGGTGGTGTCCGAATATACCTCGCTCTGAAGCACAAACTGGAAGTCGGCATTGCCGCCGTCAGGAGTTTGGCTGTCGAATCTCACAGCTCCTGCGCCGGTGTAGGAGAAGACATCCTGCAGGAAATTGCTGTAGTTCCGAATCTGACCAGGAGACATGGCCAGACTCCGGCTACCCACCATTCCGGCCGGGCCATACAATGTCACTGCAATGGGGTAGTTGAAATTGGAGGGATTTAAGATCGACACCTGTGTTTTAAAGATGGCGCCATTCAATCCCGCCAGGTTGGCCATAGCGGGAACGACCACGGAACTAGCCGCAAAGCCTAGGCGATTGCTGGATGGGTTTTGATCACTGGCAAGCAAATTGAAACTGAGAAGACAGACTGTCAATAGAGTAAACACAAATCTCATAGGACTCTCCGTAGAATTGATCTATCAGACGGTTTAAGGTGCACTCTGGAAAGGTGCGCTGAAAGTTATCACGAGAAATTAAGAGGAAGCGGCATTTCTGCCGCTTCCCGAGCCTCGACCAAGCCAAGCCGGGAATGGATTTGACCAGGTCCGTATGTCCCGGAACACCGGAGTACAGGCTCATTCGACTGGCCCGCCTCCAGGTTCCCCTGGATCCACATGGCGGCTGTTGCGGCCATCCCAGGCGTAACCGACATAAGGGAAGGTTTCCTGGTAAGCCTCGTCGTTGGTGTTGACTCCATCACCAATCCGGTTATAGGGAAAGCCGTTAAAAGGTGGTCCAGCCAGAACGCCAGCTACGGCGCGGGCTGCGATATCGGTGACATCGTCGCTCACACGGCGTCCGTTGGGGAATCCTGCAAAGTCGCCGGCAAGCACGGCCATTCGCTTGCGCATGGCGTGAGGAGTAGGCGGTACCCCTGTATTCAAGCGTAAGAGATCAGCCACTGGACCAGGAGTCGTTCCGGCGGCAGCGATTGGCGGCAAGTATTGAACCAGCAGCAGCAAGTCCGTACGAGGTGCGTCTGGAACCTTGATGCCGTAGATTGCGTTAAAGACTCTAGCCAAGACAGGATCTAACGCAAAGCTGGCAAATTGAGCGTCGTCTTTGGGCTCACTCATGCTGAACTTGTCCTTGTAGCCCGTTCCGATGATCAGTTCATTGATGAGCGGATTACCCATGCGCTGAATCTGAACGTAAGGCCCCACACGAACAGGCTCGTGACCGGATTGTCCGGGCAACACTTTGACACGAGGCCTGGAAGTGGTCCCCCACGCGCCAATCGCCGCAGCGGTGGAAGTCGCTGGTTCCAGCATTCCAGTGCGGGTGAGCATGGAGATCGGAACTTCGATGGCAATAGCGTTGACGTTGTAGCCCGATACGTTATCAGAGGCGAAATTCCGGGTGTCATCGCTGTCTTGTGCGTCAGAAAGCACTCCCGGCAAGACAAAGCCATTGGTCGCTCGGAAGTTCAGCGAGTCAAAAGCCGCTCCTAGATCAATCCAGAAAGGATCGTCCACTGTTCCTGCAAAGACTCGAATGCCATTCCCGAGATCGAAGATTCCCTTTTCCGCCAATGCCGGGTAATCAGGCATAGTCCGGGGCCCCACATTAGAGGGAACGGCGTATAGCTTCTGGTCACCCGTCAGGTTGATGCGCTGGGAAGGGCGAGAGGTCTTTCCCTTGACCATGCTGACGGAATAGGTTTGGCGCAAACTCAAGCCTTCCGACCCTGGCCCGTCCAACGCCGTGATGGCTGGTGGAACCACGATCGAAGTCGTGGGGGGCACGTTGCCATTGAGGTCTTTAGGGGCATTGGCTGGCGAGAAGATCCCATCCCCTGCCCCAACAAAAGAAGTGAAAACCCCTGGCAAACGGATTTCCGTTTTAAACTGAAACTCGAATGTCACGTCTTCAACTGCATCGTTATTGTTATCGATCTTGATGGCATAGCGGATGTCGGGATCGAAGGGGAAATAGTTGGGGCCATTGCCTGGATTCAGAAAGGGATCAGCTGTCATGATAAATGTGACTTTGTCTGGCCTGTCATAGCTGACAAAAGCGAAGAAGTCGGCAATGTCGGCTTTATGGTCTAGCGCTGTGATCGGCGCTTCACGGTGGCTGGCAGCTTCGGTGATTCGAGATCCGGGAAACAAGCCTGCA
>JBGPHY010000727.1:0-3373 GCA_041484625.1 Terriglobia bacterium
ATCAAAGCCCTTAAAGGTCCATTCCCTCAGATTGATTTCATCCCAACTGGAGGGGTCAACCTGAGTACTGCCGCAGACTTCATTGCTGCCGGATCGTCAGCCCTGGCGGTGGGATCCGAGCTGGTAGATAAAGCAGCTGTAGCCAAAAAGGAGTTCGGAAAGATCACGGAGAACGCGCGGAAATTCCTGGAGGTTGTCAAGGCGGCCCGATCCAAGTAAGACGGCATCCCAATAAGAGGCGTAAGCGCATTATGAAAACGGCCAAGAATGCCAATCCGACAAGCCACGAAGGCCCGTGGTACAAGGCGCTGAACGGTTATCACTGGTGGGTCCTCATCGTGGCGTCACTGGGGTGGCTCTTTGACACCATGGATCAGCGGATCTTTGTGCTGGCGCGGGGACCGGCCATTGAGTCCTTGTTACCGGTCGGAACCGCCCCGGCAGAAATTAAGTTTTACAGCGGTTTGGCTACGGCCGTCTTTATGGCCGGATGGGCCTTGGGCGGTTTCTTTTTCGGCATCATGGGAGACCGATGGGGACGCGCCAAGACCATGATGCTGACCATTCTCCTCTATTCGGGTTTCACGGGCCTTTCGGCGCTCTCTCAACACTGGTGGGACTTTATGATCTACCGGTTCCTCACCGGGCTGGGGGTGGGTGGTGAGTTCGCCGCCGGAGTCACGCTGGTAGCTGAAGTCATGCCTGAAAGTGCCAGAGCCCATGCACTGGGGATCCTGCAAATGCTTTCCGCCCTTGGCAACATTACGGGGTCCGGCATGAGTTTCTGGGTGCTCCCGCTGGGCTGGCGTTACATGTTCCTGGTCGGCATCCTACCGGCACTGCTGGTCGCAGCGGTTTTTAAGAGACTCAAGGAACCGGAGGCCTGGCAGAAAGCTCGGGCGGCTGTCCTGGCTGGAGAACAGAAGCAGATGGGTTCCACGGGAGACCTTTTCAGGGACCCCCGTTGGCGAAGGAACACGATCATCGGGCTCATCCTGGCCATCTCGGGAGTTATTGGATTGTGGGGGATTGGCTTCTGGACCCCGGAACTGATCCGCGACACTCTAAAAGAAGTCTCACCCCAGGAGCAGAACTGGTACGTCAGCATGGGTACCTTGCTGCAAGACGTAGGAGCGTTCTTCGGGATCTATGCGTTTACCGTAGTGACTGCCAGGGTGGGCCGCAGAAAAGCGTTCGTGGCGTCTTTCCTGCTGGGCTTTGCTGCGACCATCTTCACCTTCGGTTGGTTGCACCGCCCCTCCGACATCTTCTGGATGATTCCTATTTTGGGTTTCTGCAACCTGGCTGTGTTCGGTGGGTACTCCATTTACTTCCCGGAGCTCTATCCCACTCGTCTGAGAAGTACTGGCGTCGGCTTTTGCTATAATGTCGGGCGGATCATTGCCGCGCCGGGACCTTTCACATTGGGTTATTTGACAGTGGTTTTTTCGAACGCCGGCTTTGGCAGCCCCTTCCGGATGGCGGCTATCTCCCTGGCCTCTGTTTACCTGCTGGGTGTCGTCACCATGCCATTTGCCCCGGAGACAAAGGGGAAACCACTCCCGGAGGAGTGACCGGACTCACAGGAAGAGACCTCCATGAATGTGAGCGTGTCTGTAGCCGCTGACTTCGGCTACTGAGGTCTGCTGGTTTTTGTTGCGAATCATCGATCTTCTCCAGACTGTGTTAAGCGTAGCCTGCTCTGCATTCCCATCGGCGGCGGGATGCCGATGGGGGGCAAGTAGGGCCCTTATGAAGATCAAAGACCTTTTGAACCAATTTGGCCCGTCCTTCTCTTTTGAGTTCTTTCCTCCAAAGGATGAAGGGGGTTTCGAGAATCTGTTCGAGACCGTCCGGATGTTGAGGAGGTTACATCCGACTTTCGTCTCCGTCACTTATGGGGCTGGGGGCGGTACCCGGCTCAAGACAAGAGACCTGGTCGCCAGGATCAAGCAGGAGCTTGTCGTCGAAACTATGGCCCACCTTACCTGTGTGGGGGCATCAAAAGAAGAGATACGCCAGGTACTGGAAGAACTGGTGGCAAACAGGGCGGAGAATGTGCTGGCCTTGCGCGGTGACCCTCCCCAAGGCCAGAAGGAATTTGTCCCTAATCCTGACGGTTTTCGTCATGCCAACGAGCTGGTCAGCTTTATCCGGACCAACTTTGACTTGTGTATCGGGGTGGCAGCCTATCCGGAAAAACACCCGGAGTGCCCCACTGCGGAGCAGGATCTGGATAACCTGAAGCGAAAGGTGGATGCGGGGGCGGATTTCCTGATCACCCAGCTCTTTTTTGATAACCGGGATTACTTTGACTTTGTTTCAAGGACCCGCAAGGCCGGCATCCAGATCCCCATCATCCCCGGAATCATGCCGATAGTGAGTGTTGCCCAGATCAAGCGTTTCACCGATATGTGCGGGGCAAAGATCCCGGCCGATTTGCTCAAAAGCATAGAGGCTGTCCAGGAAGATCCCCGCGTTGTAGAGCATTGCGGGGTATTGCACTCTGCGTCCCAATGCCGCGAATTGCTTGCCAGCGGAGCCCCTGGGATTCATTTTTACACTCTCAACAAATCCCGCGCCACCTGGGCCATCTTCGAAAACCTCAAAAGCTGATACAATAACAACAGATCAGTCAAGCACGATGGACGTCTGCGGAGCCATTCGTGTGCCGGGTTTCAAAGCAGGCTCGCAATGGTGTCCACCGGACGGCTCTTAAGACTGCTGCCCGAGGCGAATTCACTGGAAGGGGGGACGGCAGATCAGGATGGATATTGGCATCAACAGAAACAGGAGGCGGATATCCGTCGGGCTCTTTGTTCTTGACTGCCTCCTGCTGACGGGACGCGGATCGGCCCAGGACCTGCCGGCGATTACGCTTGATCCCGTAGTTAGCGGATTGACAAGCCCGGTCCAGGTTACCCATGCCGGTGACGAAAGTGGACGGCTTTTCATCGTCGAGCAGGAGGGGAGAGTCCTCATTTACCAGAATGGAACACTGCTCGGTATTCCCTTCCTCGACATCCGCGACCGAGTTACGTCCGGAGGAGAAAAGGGACTGCTCAGCATCGCGTTCCATCCCGACTACCCCAGGAACCGGCGCTTCTTTCTCTACTACACCAACCGGCGGCCGAACCTGAAAAGCTTCATTGTCGAGTACCAGGTGTCGGTGGGGAATCCCAATTTGGCTCTTCGTGAGGAAAAGATCGTAATGCAGTTCGACCAGTCATTTGACAATCACAATGGGGGACAGCTCAAGTTTGGCCCAGACGGTTATCTGTACATTGGAACTGGGGACGGAGGATCCGCCGGGGACCCTATGCGAAATGGTCAGAACCGGCAGTCGTTGTTGGGCAAGATCCTTCGGATCGAT
>JBGPHY010000728.1:0-3346 GCA_041484625.1 Terriglobia bacterium
AAAGATGGACACAACCGGGACAACCCTGAAAGGGTTGTATCCAACCTTGCCGGGGTTGGGGGTCATCAGGATTGATTGGTCCTGAGGGTAGGCGCGAATCGTGCCAACCTTCGGAAAGATGGACACAACCGGGCAACCCTGAAAGGGTTGTATCTAATCCCGTTGGGGTTGGGGGTCACCAGGATTGATTGGTCCCGAGGGTAGGCGCTAATCGTGCCAACCCTCGGCTGATGAAGCGAACCACTTCGTGGTTCCAACCGCGCCGCGCGACCACTGTCGCTTCGCGCGGCGATTGTCCCTGCCCGTACCCATCGCCGGGACGAAGGCCGGCTCCCATACTCGCCGATAAAACCGTCATTTTCATCGCTCCGATGGCCCGAAAGGGTCGCACGCAAAGCGCTTATGATACAATGCGGACAATTAACAGCAAGAGGCTCGACTAGGGCGGAGAGGAAGGGAATTGTGGATGGCAAAAGGAAAATTGTTGGATGGATTCTAGAAAGGAGACTGTTCATGAAACACCTGATGTCAGTCCTTTTGATGGGGCTGTTTTGTGGGATGCTGGGCCTGCCTTTGACGGCCCAGGAAAAGGTTCCCAAGCTGAGCCTGGAGAATGTGAAGGTCATCTATGTGATGCCCATGAAAGATCGGATGGATCACTACTTGACCTCGGAACTGGTCAAATGGGGCCGCTATGAAGTGACACTCAACCTTCGTCAGGCTGATGCCATCCTGTCTGATGTTCCGCAGATTGATGTCCCGGCGTTGCTGGAAGACCCCTCCAAGGTGACTCGTGCCTCCCGGACTTCTCGAGGGACAGCTTTCCTGATCGCTCCTAAGAGTCAGAAGGTGATTTGGTCAGCCTCCAAGAACCCCACCGTATCCTACCTGGTTCACACCGAGTACAAGACCTCCAAGGATCTGGCGAGTGAACTCGTCGAACAAATGAAAAAGGACGCCTCCAAAACAAAATGATGGATTACCGGATTGGAAATGGCTTGGACCTGGATGAGGTAATCGACCTCTACCGGGCTTCCACGTTGGGGGAGAGACGCCCCGTCGATGACAGGGAGCGGATGCGCCAGATGGTGGCTAACGCGAATCTGGTTGTGACGGCCTGGGACGGGCCACTGCTGGTGGGGATTTCCCGCGCCCTTTCCGACTTCAGCTACGTCACCTACCTTTCCGACCTGGCCGTTCGGAAATCACATCAGAAGCAGGGTATCGGCAAGGAGCTCACGCGTCGGACCCAGGAAGCCGGTGGCCCCCAGACGAATTTGATCCTGCTGGCTGCTCCCGCCGCCGAGAGCTATTACCCGCATGTCGGCTTCACTCACCATCCTCAGGCCTGGATCCTGCGGCCGGGCCAACAGGTGAAATAGGAAGTGGTAGCGATGCGGAGCAGAACCCCGCGGAGAATACCGCAAGCCCCTCCGCCAAGCGCCAAATGTCAGCCTGAAACGTCAGTCGTAAGCCCCTGAAGCTCGTCCTCGTCGTCGTTCTCGTCCTTGGTTTGGAGACTACCGAGTACAACAACCAAAGGTGGAGGGTCGCGCTCTGTCGCGACCTCCAAGGCTCTCTCACACCAGTTGATGCTGGCGGATCCTCACTCCTGCCTGTTCAAAGAGCTTAAACACCACGTCATTCAAAGGATAGTCCACGTTGTACACGACTTCCTGGATTCCGCTGTTAATGATCATCTTGGCGCACATCAGGCATGGGGCAAAGGTAGTATAGACGGTGGCTCCCTTCACGCTGGTGCCATGGTAAGCCGACTGGGTGATGGAGTTCTCCTCCGCGTGAGAGCACAGGCATTCCTCCAGCCGGGTACCGCTGTTGGCCAGGCTGTTACAGCGCGGACAGCCTCCCTCATTGCAGTTCCGGGTTCCGCGGGGAGTGCCGTTGTAGCCGGTGGAAATGATCCGTTTGTCCCGGACAATGACAGCTCCTACTTTGCGCTTGATGCAGTTGCTGCGCATGGAGGCTACCTGGGCGATGCGGATGAAATACTCATCCCAGTCCGGCCGTTCATGGGACTGCATGTGTCCTAACACCAGCCGGGCGATCTTCTCCTCAGCCAAGGATTCCGATTCGCTGGAACTAAGCACCAGGTCAAATCCCGATGGAGCAGAGGATTCCTCCCCCAGCCAGATTCGCGCCTTCTTCCAGTTGTGCAGGTCCAGGAACTCCTGGGGCACTTCGGGGCTATCAAAGACAAAGTTGCGGTCAGGCTCGAGCCTATTAAACTCCCAGGGAGTGCAGGGGTAGAAACCCCGATGGGTCAAGTAGGAAAACAGACTCGATTTTAGTGGAGAAGAATCTCCGAACAATCCCACAATCATAGAGGTAACCTCTCAAAGAATCCCCGAATCGCTGCAATGACGGCTTCCACTTCGGAATCTTCAAGCTCCGGGTAGATGGGGAGACACAAAACCTCCCGGCTGGCGGCCTCGGCTTCCGGGAAACGGTCGTCGGCTGCCACGAAACTGCGAAACGCCGGCTGCTGGTGCAAGGGGATGGAGTAGTGGACGGCGGACCCGATGCCCTTCTCCTTGAGGTAGGTGGCCAGTGCCTCTCGCCGGGGAAGCCGGATGGTGTATTGGTGAAACACGTGGCGGACATTCGCGGTCGATTCCGGGAGAGCCAGATTAAGTCCCCTCAGCCCCTCGCCATAGCGCTGCGCGATCCGGATACGGCTCTCCGTCCAGCGTTCCAGGTAGGCCAGCTTGACTGCCAGGATTGCGGCCTGCAGAGAATCCAGCCGGCTATTGAACCCCAGGATCTCGTGTTCGTACTTGATCCTGGAGCCATGGTCGCAGATCATGCGGCAACGATGGGCCAGCCCTTCGTCGCTGCAGACCAGGGCTCCTCCATCGCCATAGGCTCCCAGGTTCTTGGTGGGATAAAAACTCAAACACCCGATATCGCCTAGTGTTCCTGCAAAGCGGCCTTCGTACTTTGCCCCAACGGCCTGGGCCATATCTTCGATCACCTTCAGTCCCTTTTCACGGGCCAGCGTCAACAGAGGCCTCATATCTGTGGGGTGGCCGTAGAGGTGCACAGGCAGGATGGCCTTGGTTCGGGGCGTTAAGCGCCTGGCAATCTGGCTGACATCGAGGTTGTAGGTCCGGGGCTCAATGTCGACATAGACCGGCCTGGCTCCCAGGAGGGCAATCGTCTCGGTGGCTGCAGCAAAGGTGAAGGGAGTGGTGATGACTTCGTCTCCCGGCCCAATTCCCAGGGCCCTCAAAGCCACCTGCAGGGCATCGGTTCCGGAGGCGCAGCCAACAACAAACCGTGCTCCCAGGTAGGCGGCCAGGTTGGTCTCGAACTCGCGGACGGCTTT
>JBGPHY010000729.1:0-3340 GCA_041484625.1 Terriglobia bacterium
AGCGCAAAAGATCCCTCCCGTGTGGAACCAGCGAGCCCCCTCCTTTCCGAAGACTTGCTCCCACTCGATGTCTCCTGGCTTCAGTTGCGAGGCTGCGGTATGGCCTCGGTCGGAACAACCCAGGGCGGCTCTGACCCCGAATCCTCGTTCCGTGAAGTTCAGTCCATTTCGGACCGTGCGGCCCACGCTGTCATACTTCACCCATTTGAGATGCGACTGGTCGACACCCCCCTGGTAAATCAAGTCCTGGACCAGCCTTCCGACCGGATTATCGGCCAGGGCAGTAACCACTGCGGTCTCCAGACCGAAACAGCGTTTCAAGCCTCGGGCCACATTATATTCTCCGCCTCCCTCCCAAACCTGGAAGGTCCGAGTGGTGGCAATTCGGCCATCTCCCGGGTCCAGACGAAGCATGATTTCGCCCAGGCTGACCAGGTCCCAGCGGCATTCGGTTTTGGGTCTAATCCTCAGTTCTGCCATGTCTCGTCTCCTGAACCACTACTGATTTGGATTTTTGATTTTAGACTTTGGAATGGAGTCGCAACCCGTACTCAAGGGCTACAGACTCGAACTCCAAAATCCAAAAGGAATAAGTAAAAAGACCGAGGAAACGTGGAGTGAATTCGTCCCATGGTTCCTACAGGGTTTCTCTCCACAGCGCCGCCAGTATAACAGTTTTCTTGGCCGATCTTACGGGGGAAAGGAAATGCTCTTCTCGGCCCGTCTAATGGTCCGGTGGTATGAGCCTTGTCCTTCGCAGGAAGAAATACTCATTGAACGGGTGATCATCGGTGATCCGGACTCGGGGATTTGCGGAAAGCAACTTCACCACTGGAATCTCCCGGTCCAATACCTTCTCAATATAAGCACGCAGGTCTCCTGTCGAATTCCATTCCAGAAAGTCAAGTTGGGCCTCTTGGGGGAGACTGGCCATCATATCGTCGGGAGTCAGAACAACGATGGGGGCAGTCGAGGCCAGGAAATGGCATCCCGGTCCTTCTATTGAAGGGAAGGCTCGCACATAAGGGAAGGAGTTCACGAGCGACCTCACGACTGCCTGGTAGATCCTGGATTCTCCGGGCGGAAACCATTGTTGCAGGATCCCCTTGGGTTTGAGCCGCATTTTCACCAGGGCGTAGAACTCCTCTGAATAGAGCAGACTCGAGCCGGCCGCTTCCGGCGGAGGAGGAGGATCGATGGTAATCACATCAAATGACTGCTTGGTGCGTTTCAGAAAGCGTCGCCCATCATCGATGACGATCTTCCCCAGGGGGTTCTCTTTTTTTGCCCTGGCATCCTTGAAAAAGTATTCAAAGGAATCCCGCACGCCAGGAACGAGTTCCACTGCAGTAACTTGAACGCCCCAAGCCAGCATGGATCGATACGTGGTTCCCATCCCGAAACAGATAATCAAGCTTGATTCAGGTCGACCGTTGTGGAAGGCCATGGGAAGATGTGCCATCAACTTGGTGATGGGAGTGAGCGCGGTTATCCCGATGCCATTGACCAACAGCCTCTTTTGCATGCCTTCCCCAAACGACACCGTGGTAGCCGTGTGGTCTCTCTTTAACAGATACTTGCTTCCCGCCTGAAGAGGAACTTCATAGCTGGTGCTCACCAGCGAAGCCCACATCAAGAGAAAAACAGAAAGGCCGCCGGTCGTCCACCGCCATCGTGGGCTCAGCTCTTTGAGGTGGATGACAAGAAAGAACAAGAACGGGAGAACCAGAATGACCAGGGTGAATTTTGCGCCGAGCCACGGGAGGAGCAAGTAGGAGGCAACAAGTGGCCCAAGGATGCATCCTACTATGTTGACAGCATAAACTTTGCCGGCTCTTTCGGGGTTCCCTTTCGAATATTCGTCGATCAGTTGAGGAGTCAGATAGCCCAGGATCGCGCAGAAGGGAAAGATACTAATCACAAAAAGAAGAACACGGCTGTTCAATCCGTACTGCCCGAGTCTCACTACGCTGCTGGGGTATAGCCAAGGATCATTGATCACTGCAGGAAGGAAAGCACACACAGCGAGCAACCCGATCAGTTCTGCCGTGCTGAATCGTTTCGACTCTACCGGGCCTCTCTGCCTGTAAACGTACGAGCCTATCCAGGTGGCCAACAAGTACACAAACAAAAGAAGAGCGAAAGGATATACCTGGGTCCCCATGATGGGGGTCGCCACCCTTGTCCAGACCACTTCCATGGCCAGAGAGACGAATCCTGAGGCAAAAAGGATGGCCAGCAACCAAGGTTGCTCCGCTCTTGCGGCAGCATGTAATTGGGGCCGCAAAGGTTTCTTTTGAGTTAGCTCGGATTGTCTAAACCAAGCACCCAGTGAGAGGCTTCCAGCGCCGATCAGCCCATTCAAGGCCCCGCCGATCCAAAGCGTGTTGCGAAAGCCCGCCAATTCAATCAAGACAAAAGCCGTGATCAGGGTACCCGTCATCGCACCCATGACATTGGCCAGATACAGGAAGCTGAAGCCCCTCTCCTCCGATTGTTCCACTTCCTTCAGGAAGGCCATCATGAAAGGGAATGTGGCGCCCATGAAGACACACCATGGGAAAATCGACACTGCAATGACCAGTGCCGAGAGGAAAAGATATGAATAGGAATCCGAGGCGCCGACAGTCAACAGCAGGTCGGACCCAACAACAAAGAGATTCGGTACCATGAAGGCGCCCAGCCCGATCCCGAATTCGGCGAGTGCGTAGTATACGATTGCCGTGATTCTAGTGCTTCTGGTGAGATATGAAATGCATCTGCCGCCTCCCCAGGATCCCAGCGACAGACCGAGCATGAATACTGAAATGACAACAGAAAGGACGGGCGTGATAATCCCAAAAGAAGCAAAAGCCAGGCGAATCCACACCATTTGGTAGAGAAGCCCGCAAAAACCGGAAACCAAAAAAAAGAGGAACAATACCGGCGTCAGTTTTGATTTCATAGGACTCGTGATTGATTCGAGCAGCTATCTGATCGAGGGTCCATTCTAGTCTCCATCAGATTCTTATTTCAAAGATCCTATACAAATCCTGTTCAGAATTGAAGGGGGAGCAGTAGCCTGGAGTTCATAAATGGATTCGGGGTGAAATATGACGAACGATATCTTTTCAAATTCACCACGGCCGATGAAAATTGTTTGTTTGGAGTTCAACCTTTAGGTTGTCCTTGCTTCAGGCATGCTAAAGCATGAACTCCGAACTCATTTTCATGGAAGTGCCCCATGACCTTTTCAAGTTCACAACCACAGATGAAAATGGCAGGGGTAGCCACGATTGATTCGCTTTTTGAATCAATCGTGGGCTTTCCAAAAGGTCACAAATGCCTACGGTTACTGCTC
>JBGPHY010000730.1:0-3336 GCA_041484625.1 Terriglobia bacterium
ACTAATTTTTTGCGGGCACAACCGCTGAAAGGATACGCGAAAGGAAGACGGCCCGGCCGAATCTGAAATGCCATTCCAGGTTCTAGGGTGGGAGGTGTGACAGGACCCAGGGTGGTCAGCTTATTCCCCAGCAAGGCAAATTGGGAGCACTACACGTTAATGCTTACCCCTTCCAAGGTAGGGGTTGTCAGAGGGGAATAGAACGGTTAATCTGCCTTGCCAAAATTCAGAATGGGACCGACAGTGGGCGATGCAAGAGCCTCGAATCAACGTGGTGATGAAAAAGGAGAGGTACTTCCGAAAATCCAAACCGTCTTGAACCCTCCTTGCGGCAGTTGGGGGAATGCCAGCGGGGCACCTGACATCTCAGTTGTTATTCCGGTTTACAACGAGGAAGAGAACCTTCGCACATTGTATTCACGTCTAACCGGCGTCCTGACAGGTATTGGGCTCAAATATGAAATTGTATTTGTGGATGATGGCAGTGACGATCAGAGTCCTTCAATTCTTCTACAACTTGCCACTGAAGATGCCTGCGTAATGTCGATACGGCTGGCGCGTAATTTTGGGCATCAAGCAGCCATAAGCGCCGGTCTTGATTACAGCCGCGGGGGGATCGTGAGCGTGATGGACGCCGATCTGCAAGATCCCCCAGAAGTCCTTCCACAATTCATCAATAAATTGCGCGAGGGCTATGACGTCGTCTACGCGATCCGAGAGCAGCGCAAAGAAGGCTGGTTGAAGTGTCTTGCTTATGCCACGTTCTACAAACTCCTCCAGCGCATCTCGAACATTCAGATCCCGCTCGATGCCGGTGACTTCTGCGTCATGGATCGGCGCGTGGTGGATTTGCTAGTAAGCATGCCAGAGCGTAATCGCTTTGTACGGAGCATGCGTAGCTGGGTTGGGTTCAGTCAGGTGGGGTTACCCTATGAGCGCCATGTGAGATATGCCGGCCAACCCAAGTACACCGTTCGTCAACTTATCTACCTGGCCCTGGACGGGCTGGTCTCGTTCAGCTACATGCCGTTACGGGCGATCACCATCCTTGGTTTCACCGTCTCATTGCTCTCGCTGTCTGTGGCCCTGTTTTACTTCGTCAAAAAACTCACGTATGGGATCGGCCTACCCGGATTCACGACGTTGGTCGTGGCGATCTTCTTTCTGGCTGGCATTCAACTGATGACGATCGGTGTGATCGGCGAGTATGTCGGTCGCATCTCGGAAGAGGTCAAGCAACGTCCGCTCTACATTGTGCGCCAAGTCACGAAGAGGCAGCCGCCATCCGTATCCTGATGCTTGATAACGAATTCCCACCACTCGGTGGCGGGACGGGAGTGGTCAACTATCACCTCCTGAAGGAGTTTGCAGCGTATCGGGACGTGAAGGTTGATCTGGTGACATCTTCACGAAGTAGACGCGACCACGAAATTGAACGATTTGCGGACCGCGTCACGATCTACAAAGTACCAATCGGCAATCAGAACATCCACCACGCGACGAACGGTGAACTGCTTCGTTATATGTGGCGTGGTCTCCTGATGTGTCGAACTTTACTCAAGCAAGATCGCTACGACCTGAGCTTTGCCTTTGCCGGGGTCCCCGCCGGCGCAGTAAGCTACGCCTTAAGGAAGAGCCACGGGCTTCCCTACCTTGTCTCATTACAGGGGCCTGACGTACCTGAGTTCGAGGCTCGCTACAACTATCTTTACCCTCTCCTCAAGCCTTTCATACGCCGCATTTGGACCAATGCCACCGTGCTCACGGCCATCAGCAAAGAACACCAGCGCCTGGCACATCGCTCCATGCCGGATCTGGACATCGCCATTGTCTCGAATGGTGTAGACACTGACCGCTTTCATCCAGCCGATGCGCCACAACCAATATCCGAACTCAATATTCTCTGCGTCGGCCGTTTAATCGAACGAAAGGGACAACACCATCTCCTGCGAGCGTTCGCTCACCTTCTGGCCAACTGTAACCGTCCCATTCGTTTGACTTTGGTCGGCACGGGTGACGCAGAAGATAGGCTCCATCGTCTCGTTTCCACCTTGGGTCTGGGTGATTCTGTGACCTTCACAGGCGCGGTGGAACGGGAAGACATGCCCTCCGTGTATCGCCAGGCAGACATTTTTGTTCTTCCCTCTCAGAATGAGGGGATGTCCATTGCTCTACTGGAAGCAATGGCGTCAGGACTGCCCGTGGTGGTGACGAATACTGGAGGAACCACGGAACTGGTTGTTGAAGCGACACACGGCCATATCGTTCCTTGGGGCGATGTATCAGCACTCACTGAGGCATTGGCAGCTCTTGTGCGAGATGAGAATGTCCGGCGTCGTATGGGGCATGAGTGCCGACAACGGGCGATGCAATTCCCGTGGCCGACCATTGCGCGGCGGTATCTGGAACTGTGCAGACGAATCGCAGCGAGATCACAGCCAGGAGCAGTCTCGGTGCACGAGTCGTGTGCGAAAGACCTCGCGTCTTCCAATCATTGAGTTGGTAATAACAGAGGTGCGATGAAGAAAAAGCCGCACATCTGCATCCTGGCGAGCCAATACTTTGGCTGGGGCATCTACGGTGGGTTTGGTAGCATGTCCCGTAAGCTGGCTGAATGCCTTGTCCAAGCAGGGTATCCCGTGAGTGTGATCGTTCCACGCCGAATAGGGCAGAAGCCTGTCGAACATATCCAGGGCGTGGAGATACAGAGTTTTGCTCCTCTAAATTTGGCTGAAGCATGCCGACTCATCCGCAGTTCGCCAGCCGACATTTTTCATTCACAGGACCCGACCTTGGTCACATATCTTGCGCAGAGGCTCCTGCCCAATCGCATTCACCTAGTAACATGCCGAGATCCTCGCGATTGGAAGGATTGGCTGATTGAATTCCGGTACGCGACTAACCTGAGACGGGCCCCGATTCCGTTCAACTATGTGACTGAGTCTGGTCTCTGGGTCAAGCAATCAGTCCGTCAGGCCCACGGGGTCTTCTGTCCGGCCCATTTTCTCAAACCAAAAATCAAGCAGATCTACGGGCTGAAAGATCTTCCGTATTTCCTCCCCAACTTAATCGATGTTCCCCCCTCTGTTCCCCAAAAGAGCGACTGTCCCACACTGACATTCATTGCACGCTGGGACAAGCGCAAGCGACCCTGGCTCTTTCTAGATTTGGCCAAACAATTTCCACACTACCGATTCATCGCAGTTGGACAAGGAAGCGCTTCAGCAGAAGCAAGTTACGATGCGGGGCTGCGGAAGCGATACAGAGAGGTCAGAAATTTAGTGATGCCCGGGCTGATCAATCGATTTACCGAACCGAAACGGATGGAAGAGATCC
>JBGPHY010000731.1:0-3335 GCA_041484625.1 Terriglobia bacterium
ACCGGTTACCAGGTATTCCTGACGGCCGAGCAAAAGGAAGAGCCCCCTACCGTCTTTACAGTTGTCAAAGTAAAGCATGTTCTTACCGGGCACAACATTGCTGCAGAGGCCGTCGAAGACGCTATTCACCTGTCCGAAAGCAAGTACTGTTCCGTGGGCGCCATGATTGCCAAGACCGCCCTGATCGTCGGCAGTTTCGAGATCAGGAACGAGCAGGGAGAAGTGGTGGCCGCCGTTGAATTGGCGAGTGTTCCGACCTCGCATGGACTGAAGGGCTGAGCCTGAGGAGGTTCCAGGTCGAATTGCCCTCAGTTGAGTCCCTGAAAAAGTCGGGAAGTACTCTCATCTGGCACCGGTCTCCAGGATTCTCCCGCCATACGGTGTCAGTGATCTGGGGAAAACTGCAGGGGCGGAGGCTTCTCGAGCCTTCGCCTGTGAAATGCCGCAGGCGCAGGGGGTTGACTCTACCGCCCAATAGCAAAACCACTCAAGAATGACGCAGTGCCTCCCGCCAGATTTTCTTTTTCATCCTCCGCCCATCGTGGTGTATTCTGCTATTTCATTTACGCGGGCCTCAAGGTGAAGCACTGAAAGGATCGGAGAGTAATGAAAACCATTGTCATGAAATTCGGGGGAAGTTCGATTGCTGACGCCGCTTCAATTGAACGGGTCACCCGCATCATCCGCCAACACGTGGACCGCCGTCCGGCCATTGTCGTTTCGGCCATGGGCAAAACCACCCGGAAATTGCTGCAGGCGGCCCAACTGGCTGCGGAGAATCGAGCCAAGGAAACGTTAAGGCTGATTGCAGAATTGGAAGAATATCACGTGGCGGAAGCTAGGTCTGCAATACCGGGATTTGAAGAACATCTGGTTTACAGCACGCTAGTTGGTTACTTCGAAGAGATGAGGGACCTGGTGCGCGGCATTGCCATCTTGCGGGAATTTTCCCCGAGAAGTCGCGATGCCATGGCGGCCTATGGGGAACTGATTTCCTCAGCAATCCTGGTGACGGCATTGAAGGTGAGAGGGGTGGATGCCATTTTGCTCGACTCCCGGTCGCTGATAATTACCGATGACCAGTTCACGCGCGCTTCTCCTTTGCTGGAGCTGACTGAAGAAAAACTGCGGTCGGCTGTGATTCCGGAACTTGAGGCCGGTCGGGTCCCGGTGCTGCAGGGATACATTGGCTCCACGCGGGAAGGGGCTACTACCACCCTGGGGTTTGAAGGCTCTGATTACACCGCAGCTATTGTTGGAGCAGCCCTCGGGGTGGAGGACATTCAAATCTGGAAGGATGTTAACGGATTGATGACCGCCGACCCGGCCATGGTTCCCGAGGCACGGACTGTCCGGGACGCCTCCTTTGAGGAGATGGCCGAACTGACGTACTTTGGCGCCAAACTTCTGCATCCCAGCGCTATTTGGCCTGCCGCCAGTCAAGGCATCCCGGTACACATCTACAATTCAATGCAACCGGAGATGGAAGGGACCGTCATCGGCAGCCTGTCTTCCCCTCAGTCAGGGGCCGTCAAGTCCATTGCCTATAAACGGGGGCTGGCCCTGGTTCACGTGACTTCCAACCGGCAGCAACCGGCTTCCGAATTCCTCAAATCGGTATTCAGCGTCCTCGACAAGTATCGCCTCTCGCCGGACGTTTCGGTAATTTCTGGCGTTTCCCTGGCGATTACCATTGCCGAAGATCTGCAGGGGGAGGGAATCCTGGACGATTTGCGGCGTCTGGGCGAGGTTATCGTCCGAGGCGGGAAGGCCTCGATCAGTTTGGTAGGGCAGGGGATTAGTCAGAACCGGCAGATTCCGGCCGCCTTGTGTGCCTCCCTCTCCGGTCTGGTCGCTCGACTGATTGCCCAGGGATCTTCCCCCAACAGCCTGGTCGTGGTGGTGGATGAGGAGGACTTGACCAAGGCCCTGCTCCAAATTCACCGGCAGTTCTTTGGGTAACTGCGGCGATGAATGGCGCTGCATCAGACAAATACCGCTTGTTTGGGAAGTCACCGGCCGGCCGGATCACCCTGATCTATGTTGTCGTGGCCGGTGCCTGGATCTTCTTTTCCGACCTCGTGCTAGCCTTCTTGTTCCAGAACCTTCACCCCAAGGATGTGGTTCACCTGGAGATCTTGAAGGGTTGGATCTTTGTCGGATTTACAGCCGTTTTACTCCACATCCTGATCCGCACCAGCACCACCCGATTGCAGCACACCACCCTGGCAATGCGCGACAGCGAGGAGAGGATTCGGTTCCAAGCCCATTTGCTCAACGTGGTGGTGGAAGCAGTAATCGCCGCGGACCTTGAAGGGAAGATTACCTTCTGGAACCAGTTTGCGGAAACACTCTATGGCTGGTCAGCCGAGGAGGTACTCGGAACCAGCTTGTTTGAGCGGGTCCAGGCTCGGTCTACAGGAGCCCAACCTGCAGAGATCATGGCCCTCTTGCTCGCGGGGGAGAACTGGTCCGGGGAACTCATGGTCCGGCACAAGGCCGGCTCGATCTTCCCGGTTTTCATGACGCTGGCTCCCATCCGCCATCCCGACGGGACGGTCGGCGGTATCGTAGGAGTCTCTTCTGACATTTCCAAGCGCAAGCAATTGGAAGAACAGCTTCAGCAATCCCAAAAAATGGATGCTATCGGCCGGCTGGCGGGAGGGATTTCCCACGACTTCAATAATCTGTTGACGGCCATCACCGGTTACAGTCAGATTGCCATGCTCAAGCTCCATCCGGAGGATCCCTTGCGCAAGGATCTCGAGGAAATCCTGAAAGCCGGAGATCGGGCGACCGGCTTGACGCGTCAGTTGCTGGCCTTCAGCCGGCGCCAGGTTCTCCAACCCAAAGTTCTGAACCTGAATGTCGTCATTTCCGACATGGAGCACATGCTGAGGCGCCTGATTGGTGAGGATATTCAATTGATCAGTATGCTGGCTCCGGATCTGGGAAAAGTCATGGCTGACCCAGGACAGATCGTGCAGGTTCTCCTCAATCTGGTAGTCAATTCCCGGGACGCCATGCCGACCGGCGGAACTCTCACCATTCAAACCTCCAATGTCGACCTGGCCCAGGACTATTCGCACCAGAACTACCGCGCCAGGCCAGGGCCCTACGTGATGCTGGCAGTCAGCGACTCGGGATGCGGGATTGACGAATTAGTTCAGTCCCGTGTCTTCGAGCCCTTCTTTACGACCAAAGGACCCGGGAAAGGGACTGGCTTGGGGCTGTCAACTGTCTACGGCATTGTGGAACAGAGCGGAGGGGACATCCGCCTGTATAGTGAGATGGGGCGGGGAACCACCTTCAAGATCTATCTGCCCCGCAGCGAA
>JBGPHY010000732.1:0-3325 GCA_041484625.1 Terriglobia bacterium
GGGTGGTGATCGAAAACCGGACCGTTGCGGCGCATCTTCCGCGCGGGTTCCCCGGCAACGCTTGCGGTTTCGCGCTGAATGGCGTCTGCGCGAAACCGCAAGCAAGGCCCGATGATTTGTGTGCCTATCGCGGCGCTTCGTGAACTCTCGCGTTTCACTATCATGCGGTCATGCCTGCCTCGCCATCACGATCCAAAGCGGCGTCGCGCGCGAGACCGCTGTCCCTGCGGGACCACTGTCCCTCGCTGGCCACCGCACCAAAAGACGCTTCCGACCCAACCACACACTTCGTTCACTCCAAACCGGGAGGCTGGAACGAAACGCCTGAGGGGATTGTCTCCTGGCTTCCACCTTTGAGGGGGCTGAAGCCTTGAGAAGGCTTCACAAGTTGTCTCCGTCGGGATCTGCCCAATCCGTTCGCTACAGGGACAACCCCCTGGCGGTCTGCGACCGGCTTTCCCCCTTTGAATAAGCTGATCGTTACCCATATGTCCGATTCCTGAACACAGGGGGTGTGTATTTGGTTACGGCAGCACGGGATGTCACCCCTACTCCCCGCTCCCCTTGGACCCAGGGCGGCGGTCGCTTCGCGCCCTGGCCCTGGGCTATTTTATGTGGCCCTTACAGGGCCAAAGGCCTCTTCCCGTGCGCCATTCCAACACCCCCTGTGTCCAGCGAAAAGATGTGGGACATGATCAGTTTGCATAAGGGGGAATCTTCCTTATCCAGCGCGCCTGGGGTGCCTCATTACAGACTGCCAGTGGGAGGATCGGTTTGTATCAGTAATCCGAGATTTTCCTCGGGTGATGCCGGTTTGGAGGTAGCTTCTATTCAGGTTGGGTTCCCATGGAAAATCCAGGGAACTCGTTTGCTCAAATACAATAGTGGTCGCAATTGAACGTATGGAAGATCGTACAGGTGGCCAGAGCCATTATAGAACCTGCCAGGCACCCCTGTCCAACAGCTTTTTTCTCTTCAGCTCCTTTCGATTATTGACTGCCCATCTAATGAAGCAAAATGGCCAGCAGGTTACACGCTAATAAGGAACAACAATGCAGCCGGCTAGGAGAATAGTTGTCTTGGCCTGGAGGCTCCAACCGGCCAGAATCTTTATTGCCGAACTCAAAGCTCCGGCATTGTCGCGCCACGGAGGTTGGCATCACGTAAATCTGCATAGATCAAACGCACCTCAGTCAGGTTGGCGCCCGCCAGGTTGGCCCGGCGCAGATTGGCTTGACAAAGGTTAGCCCCATGCAAGTTGGCTCCGACAAGGATGGCACCGCTCAAGTCGGCCAGAGTCAGATGAACCGCGCGCAGCTCTACCCCAGGCAGACTGGCGTCTCGCAGGATGGCACCATGAAGGTTTGAACACGAAAGGTTGACGTGAGAAAGTTGCGCTTTGGAGAAATCGGCATGAAATAGATGAGCTCCATTCAGGTTGACACGCGTCAGTCGAGCTCCGCGAAAGTCCCCATAGGTAAGATTGGCACCCATCAAGTCAATATTGGTCAATTGTGCTCCAGCAAAGCACATGAGGCGAAGATCAATCCCGACCAGGAAGGCATCCTCCAGGCAGATTCCCCGAAAGTCTCTGCGTCCTGCCTCCACACTCTTTAGGAACGTCCCCAGATCGACAGTTACCCCGCTGCTCGGAGGAGGTTGAAGGTTCCCCCAACCACTGCAACTGTTCATGAAATAGTCCATTAGGCCCGATCCCAAGCGCCTTCCAAGGGGACGCAGGGCTCTGCCAAGGATTGAAAACGCCCCAATCGAATGGAGTCGTGCCCTTTCATTGAGAGTAGCGGCATTATTCCCTGATCGAGGATAACCTCCGCAGCACGCTTGGTTAGGAGCACTTCAGCGCAGGGTTTCAAGCAGGATTCACCCTCGCACTGGTAGATGTGGAGTGGAAGCCCCTTTACTTCCAGCAACTCGCCGGCAGTGAAATCCCAGCCGGAATGGCTGAACATCTGGGCCAGCAGATACGCGCCAACAAAGGCAGGATTAGCCCACAGGTAGCTCTCGTGCTCAAAGTCCTCTTTCATCTCCTCAAAGTCGAAGTGATCTATCGGATCGGACTTGCCGCCATAGGGCAACCTCAACAGGAATCGCGGCATGGCCAAACCCAGGCAGGAAGATTCCGGCTGCCTGCGCAGAGCCCTCCAGAGTTCCCTCCCCTCTTCAGAGCTCTCGTTCCAATCTTCAGGGTCCGGGTTCTCGGCCAGGGAACGGCATTCCAGGATTGTTGGACTCGCGCCTGCCAGGAAAGGCGCACCGGCGAGGCAAGATAATTTAGCCACACGGCCCAGTACTTGGACATCCTCCGGAACTGCGTCAAAAGTGTAGTTCCCCACTATTGCCGCCCACGGTTCAGCACCCGGGACCTCAAGGGTTTGCTCGATCAGAATCTTGTACAATTGGCAGGATTTCAGATTGTCCGAAGAGAGCAGGTCGGAAGCCAGTTCCTCTCTGGAAATATCCAGCAGAAATAACTGGAGATGGGTGTCCGTCTCCACCCTCCTGACGAGGAAGTCGAGGCTTCGCCAGGCAGCCTCCAGCGCTTGAAATTCAGCATGGTGGAGGACTTTGCGCATGAGACCACTGGTTACAGCATCCACCATAGCCACGAGCTCCGCCTGCCGGGGGTCTTCCTTCGGGAGAACATAGGGCTTGACCAGTTCTTCCAACATCGTTTCCCACTCACTGTTCGCCAGGATGCTCGTCTCCCGTTTGCGACTCCCGTCCAATAGGAAGTCGGCACTGACTCGATCCGCATTACTTGCGTGAAGTTCTTCCTCTGCCCGCTCATCAACCGTCGCAGCAGTTCGTGGACGTACCCCACTGAGCCACTGTTTCACTTCTTCGGCGGCGACATGAAACGTCGACACATCCAGCAGCCGTTGACGAGTTTTTCGCAAAGCCTGGAAGATCTCAAGCCGAGAGAAAAGCCGGTCGGGGTGGAAGTCTTCTACTCCCGCGAAACGCAGTACCAATGGATGAGTGACGCTACCAGAGAGTCTGAGGCGCAACTCTGGTCCAAGTTTCGCCATGACTTCTCCCAAGTTGTCTCGGTCTATAAAGAGAGGGGCACGCCAGCCAAAAAAATCGCTAGGATCGGCGCGATTGCCGCTGCTCCTGTTGCTGAACTCGCCAATAATCAAAACTCGAAATGGGGTATCTGGAGCTGGAGTACCCTTCCAATCAGTGGCACTTGCCGTCAGATGATTCTCGAGCTTTCCAAATGAAATCCGCCCTTCCATGAAGACTCCCTCCTAGTTAAGTGTCACACCGCGCCCTTTTCCAAGAGAGGCACAGCCTGTTAGAC
>JBGPHY010000733.1:0-3320 GCA_041484625.1 Terriglobia bacterium
TCTCATTGCAAAGTCTCGCGATTCTATGTTTTCTGACCATCGGATCCGGATCGTTAAGCAGGGGGAACCGTTCCCATTGTGAGACGCTCGGAGCAAACCTGCCAAAGAACTCCGCTATTGTGGCTTACCTTTGCGTTTCTCTTGTTTTAGCTTTTGGAATGTTGCCGCTGCGGCCTCGGCAGCCTTCAGGTCTCCGCTCGTTCGGTACAGTCGGGACAAACCGTAATGGGGTTCCGGGTAGCTGGGATCAAGCGAGATGGCTAGGTTCATCTCTTCTATTGCTTCTCCATATTTCTTTTGCTTTTCCTCAAGAGTCCCAAGCTGGAAATGAACTTGAGGCAGCTTGGGGTCGTAGCTGAGAGCCTCCCGCAAGCAGGCCTCTGCCTCCTCGAGATTTCCCCTCCCCAACAGGAGAATACCATAGTTCAGGGGTGGCCAAGGCGAAGAGGGTTTCTGCTGGCGGTTCAGCTCCCGGGCCTTTTCGTAGTTCTTGATAGCCTCTTCAAACTGCCCCAAGCCCTCGTAACAGAGGCCGAGATTATCGTAGGCTCTTACAAATTTCGGGTCGAGTTCAATAGTTATTTTTAGCTTCTCCACTGCCGCGGCGTACTTGGTGTCGTCATAGTCCAACCGTGCCAGCCAGTAAGGATAAAGCGGATTTTTCATATTGGCTTGCGCCAGTTTCTGCAACTCTCCCTGAGCCCAATCCCGACGCTCCAACTTAACAAAACACATAGCCACCGTGAACCGGTCCTCTTCTTTGAGAGGATGAAGTTTCTCGGCCTTTTTAAAGGCGATAGCTGAGTTTAGAAACTGCCCATCCAGAAACAGGACTCGACCCATCGTGACAAGAAGCTGGGGAGAATTGGGATTCTTCTCGATAAGCTGCAAGAGGCGGTTGGCGGCGCCTTGATAGTTCCTTTGACTGATGTCGTCATCAATGAGTTTCCGGGACTCAGGATCGATTGCGATCTCGGGCACCGACTGGAGGTTGAGCTTTTGCTTGGAATCTTCACTGGCTTGGGCCGGTTTCACTTCCTCACCCTGCAGAATGAAAATGCCCGGTGAAACAGTCATGGCCAAAAGCAGCATGAATATCTTGAAGTGCATAGTCATCCACACAAAGAACTCCGATGGGCGGGACCACGCTCTCTGCGCCAGTTGGGCGCCATCCGGGCCATGATAATGTGGGAGCCGATCATGGGACCGCTGTCCCCCGAGCGGCGACCTACAACGCACTTCCGCCGCTCCATCGCCCATGAAAATGGGGTTCGGAGTTCCGCCTTCAGGCTGCGCCGGCTAAAGCCGGAACTTCAAACTGCGGCCCTTCTCATGGAAGACCCCAGTAGCTCCTTCATTTTAGCACCAGGCTGTCGGAATCCTATTGGACAAACAATCCCACCTACAGGCAACCCGCTGAGAAATCGACTACCTTTTTCATCGATTATTTCCGGCTCGCAAGTTGCCCCTTCAAGGTCAACGCTGCCAGATTGTTTGGGATGATGGCAAGCTCCAGCTCTATCTCTTGAAGAGCCTCAGAAACGAGTCCCTTCTGCTGGTAGAGTTGAGCCAGGGCAAGATGGATATCAGGCAACTTGGGATCAGTCTGGATAGCCCGGTTCAGATATTCAATAGCCTTCTCCGTATTCCCTTGGTACACGTAGTTGTTGGCAATGGACTGGTGGAGTCTGGCGGAATTCGGATTGACCTTTTCAATTTGTTCCGAACACCAGCCCGCCATGCGCATGTAGGCTTTCACCAGCTGATAGGCGTATTCCGGATCTCTGGGACTGCGGTCCCGCAATTTCTGGTACTGTTCGACCAAACCAAAGAGGTTGTCCGTCTGGTCATAAGCTTGGGCCAGCTTCAGGCGCGCCAGAGGTTCATTGGGTTGGAGCTTCAGGGCAGTTTCCAGTTCTTTAATGGCCTCCGATGTCTTCCCTAAGGCCATCAAGCTGGCGCCGGCCAGCACGTGCGGCGCGGCATAGCCCGGGTCCAGACGGATAGCTTCCCACAATTGTGAGAGCGCCTTTTCATGCTGCCGACGCTGCTGGTAAACAGCTCCCAAATTGTTGTATACAAATGCCACCTTCCCACCCTCTTCCAGTACCTTAATGAAGTCCCTCTCCGCAATATCCAAATCACCCTTTTTCAGGGCCTCAACCCCCTCAACAAAAATAGACTGGAGACTCTCTGGCAGGCTAGAGGACTGGCTGAGAGCTGCCACCGGCAGGAGGGCCAGCAGAAGGATTAATATGAGGATTCTCCTGGTGCCAATTAATCTCATAGGTCGATTGGATTGAGAAGCGGACATTTTACTCATCCTTGGGCCGATTACTAACGCTGTGGTGGTACTGGCTGGTCCTGGAGTGGAAGCTGTGTGATTCTTTTCCTTATCTTCGTTTGTCGATCTTCGAGCTCGGTCTGCAGCAGTTCCCGCGCTTTGCGGAAGGACTCCGCTGACTGCTCCGTCTGCCCCAAGGTTTGCTGGGCCCTTCCCAGCAACAGGTAAGCCTGACTTGATTTCGGGCTGAGGGAAACCGCGGCCTGCAAATGCTTCATTGCCTGGTCAGGTTGATTGGCTTTGAGCATAGAAGCTCCCAGCGCAATTCGCCCATCGGGCTCGTTTGGGAACAGTTGCACTGCTCGAGTCAGGACATCAACGGCTTTTTCAGGGTCCTCCTGTTGCTGATAAGAGGTTCCCAGTCCATACAAGGCGTCGTAGCTGTTAGGCTGTAATTCCACCGCTCGTGTGTAGGAGGAAATGGCCTTCTCCATCTGAAGTTGAGACTTCGCCACATCACCCAGCGCCAACCACACCTCCACCTGTTCGGGGCTGGCTTTTGCCGCTGCCTCGTATTCTTCGATCGCTTTCGTACTGTCTTTCCGGGCGAGGTACATATCGCCGAGAAGCTGATGAGCACGGCCAGATTCGGGGGCGATCTTGAACAGTTGGAAGTATTCTCCTTGGGACATAATGTTCGAGACAAGACCCAGATAGTAGAGCACATCGACGTTTCGTGGAGAAGTCTGCAGGGCGCGGCGAAGCTCTTCGAACGCGCCCGGGACCTGTCCTTGGACCATCCGGGCACGAGCCAGCAAGATTCTGGCATCCACCGCACGAGGGTTGGTTCGCACCAGTTGTTCGGCAATCCGCTCGGCACCGGCAAGATTGCCGGCATAGAATTCACGGTAGCCGGCCGCCAGATCAGGCAGAAGGGATTGAGCAGAAATCAGCGAGCTCCCAGGAATTGTGGCAAAGAAGTAAAGCACGATCAAACAGAAACTGAGATGCCTCAGCTTCATGATTGAAGATGTCA
>JBGPHY010000734.1:0-3297 GCA_041484625.1 Terriglobia bacterium
GCCATTCGCAAAGATCCAGAGTTGCGAGAATTTTACCGGCGGATTTATGACAGACATCCCCGGCAGGTGGCTGCCCGCAAAGCCATCGTGGCGGTGGCGCGTCAACTGACCACTCGGATCTATTCGGTTTTGAAACAACAGCGGCCGTTCCAGCTGCGGCCGCCCACCGATTCAGCTGCTTCGACCCCAGAGGAGACCGTCGGCCCCAGGGGACGCCTCGACGCCGCACAGAACGAACAGGAGTAATCCTCCTGCCAGATTCGCTTCTGGAGACAGAGAACCCGGGGCCATCGGGTCTTGCCCTTGGAGAGGGCCGTATCTCAATCCAGTGTGACGGTCTGTAGGGCCGTGCCACGAATAGCAGTCAGTCTCTCTTACGGTCAAGCAATTGAAAAGCCTCAAGCGCTCCGCCAGGCGACTGGGGGGCCAGGCTGTGGAAACTGCCCCCCACAGCCTCTGCGACGGGTCTATATAAATGAGAAAAGAAAAACAAAAGCAAACTTCCCAAGGGTCCCTGACGTTGAAACAATTTCGGGAGACCTCGAAAAAAACCTTGACATTCACATAGCAGTGCGGCAGCCAGCGAGGGACAGCAGTCCCGCGCGCGACGCCGCTTTCAAGCGGTGCGACGCGTCGCACCGAACAAAGCGCGAACAAGTCCGCGCACTCCAAGAGAAAGGCTCAGAGCCTAACTTCTGAGAAGTACTTATCTTTCGGCTGTTCCCCAGAGGTTAAGGAAGAACTCAAAATACCCGAACTTAACTTTGCTCATAGGAAAGCCGGCTATCCCGAAGTACCAACCTATGAGTGGAAGCGTGTAAGCATAAACATGTTCATCAATCTCCTCAGTGCTTACTAACCCAATTCTTGCCAATCTCCTGAGAATTGAGTCCGACCAGGCCGCAGGTGTCGTAATGATGAGAATTCCGCCCGGGCGGAGAACTCTATATATATCCTTCAATAACAAGATCAGCCTCTCTGGATCCAGATGTTCAAGCACTGCCAGCATGGTGACTACACTAAAGTATTGATCGTCAAAGGGCAAGGAGGCACTGAGATTCAGATCCAGAGTGTGCCACTTTATGTCTGAATAATCCGCAGAGGGTCTCATCTGATCCACTGCAAACTTTTCCTTAAAAAATGTGTGGGCCAGGAAATAAGGAGATGAGCCACAACCGATGTCCAAAACCCTCCCCCTGCGAAGATGCTCTGGAATCAGAATATTTGCGCGACGTGCCCGCAGCCTTGCCAAATGTGGTTCTATGAAGCCGACTCCCCGAGTGGGACGACTGGGCACTGGTTCACCTTTCTATTATGCTAATCTTTAGTCAATTCTCCGGATTGTACTTTCGGGGGAAAGTTCCACCCTCCCCGTGGATGGGTTCAGCAAATATCGAAATCCCTTTGGATCCAAAGGGTAGTGTTTCAGCACGCCGAGCTGTACCAGGTCTTCCAGGGACGAGAGGGGTCTTCCTGTCTTTTGCTGTACTCGCCTCATTAGATTCTCGAGCAACTCAACGTCATCCTGAACTGCCAGCGCTAATAAGTTCTCTCTGGCATTCTCTTTCATCCGGGTGTCAGTGGCTGTGTCATAGGCTTCTTGCCAGAGCAAGCGAGACGTCCTTCGGCTTCCGCCTTTGGCCAGAAGTTCGGCTGCGAAAGTCTTCATCCAGGGCTTGGCGTTTGGATGCTTGCTTCCCTCCAGAAAGGCCTCGGCTGCACGGGAATAGTCGTGAAGGTACCAATAATAGACAAAGCCAAGATCCCGGTAGGAGAGCCATTCTTGAGGATTTCTCTCAATCCCTTTCCTCAATAGCTCAACTGCCTTCTGAGGTTGGTTGGCTCCAACGGGCTCTCGCTCCGAAAGAAAAATAGCTCCAAATCGATAAGCATACAGCAGGCTGGGATCCAGGGTCGTGGCGATGTTAATCAGAGGTTCAAACAGGTCAAATCGTTTGTCGCCTTTGAGTCTTTTCCCTCCATAATATTGCACGGTTCGCATCCAATAAATGTCAGCCAGCAGGCCTTGATGTCCCAAGGACAGCTTCTTAAGGATAGTTCCGGAAGGAAAGTAGAGAATCTCTTCCGTGGATCGAAAATCGCCTACCCTGGTGTCGATCTCTTCCTGGAGCTTACAAACTGCGACCGCGCATAGAATAATGCCAGAGATCAGGAACCAGTTCAGTCGGCGGTCGGCAGAGGCTGGGTGCATGTTCCCTTATTTGAAATTCCTCCGCTGAAATAGGAAGACGGACAGAAGAAGGAGCGAAGCGGAATAAATGAGTCCATAGCAAAGTGAGTATAAGTAGACTTCAAGACTGGGAAAACGTCCGTGTGCCGTCTGAGATATGATATCGAAGTTCCCGAAGTTCGGGAGAAAGTAATACAGAGGCACTGCCAAGGCTTTAGTCAGGAACGATTCACTAGCCGCCCCGAATTGTTTGATGTCGGCGTTGAAGTGCCCAATGGCATAGAGGGTGAAAGTAAACAAGGCAGAAAGGGCCGGCGTGGAGAAGGTTGAAAAAAGCATGGCAATCGAAATCACCAGCATCAATTCAACCAGAATCAGGATTCCGGCTGGCAGTACGTAAGCATCCGCAGCCAGAAATGAATGCCGCAGATAGAGGATGGAGGCAAAAACTCCCAGGATCATCACTGTGACATTGACTGCTAGGGTAAGGGTCAGACCAAGAAACTTGCCCAGGAGAAACTGGCAACGGGTCACTGGCTTGGCCAGCAGACTGTAAATGGTCTTCCGGTCGATTTCCTTGTAGACCAACTGGATCCCGATGAAAATTGCGATCAGAGTCCCGAAGATGGAGAGCGTACTCAATCCAAGATTGATGATAATCTGGGTGACATCACCGATGGTGATCGAGCCGAGAATTAGAGAACTGAAGATAATCAGGACAGCAAAAAGCACCAGGTTGTATAGGATTTTGTCGCGAACGCACTCGCGAAAGGTGTTGTGGGCAATGGAAAGGATTTTCATTGAGAGAGAATTTACATGCGCCAATATGGCGCACCGCCGTGCATGAAAAGATTCCCCCTTACGAAGGGCGGCGGCGGTTTCAACCGCCGGGGTTTGTCCATCGGCTTCAATAAGGGATAACCCCCTGGCAGCTAGAGCTGCCTTTCCCCTTTGCCAAGGGGAATCTGAAAGAAATCTCAATCCATCATTTCCCGCGCAACTGACGCGCTACTACCCGACCTGGCTTATGGTCGAGGAACTTCGTTTCTTGACTGGCCGACGACCTTGATGAAATAGTCCTCCATGGTTTGGCGGACCGGATTGAC
>JBGPHY010000735.1:0-3277 GCA_041484625.1 Terriglobia bacterium
GTACTTTCTTGCAGCCTCGACCATCTTACGACCCTCCCAGAGGTTGTGAGACGCAGGCTTTTCGACGTACACATCTTTCCCTACTTGACAGGCCATGATCGTCGGCAAGGCGTGCCAGTGGTCAGGTGTGACATTGAACAGGACGTCGATGTCTTTGTCGTCCAGGATCCTTCTGAAATCTGTGGTCGTTTTGGGTTCCTTGCCCTGGCCTTCCGCCACGGATTTGACGGCCTCGGAGAACAAACGAGTATCGATGTCGCACAGGCATGCGACCTGCACATCTCGTCGCCGGGCCAGCTCTTTGGCTAAGTAATGTCCACGCCCTCCCGGACCCATCACTCCGACAATGACCTTTTCATTTGCACTCACGGCCCGCGTTTTGGAGTTCAGCACTGCAGAGCCAAAGGTCATGCTCAAGGCCGATCTGGCAGTGGTTAATAGAAACCGTCGTCGATCCATCGGCTTGGTATCTTTATTTGTAAGCCGTTGAGTTCGCCTCAAAGCTTGGGGTTTTCTCGAAACCAGAACTCTACCCGGCATCCGGGCTTCGTCACGCAATTCCACCGTCTTTCAGCTTCAGATCTCTGGCAGGGTATAGGGCTCGCGGTAGTTTTTTGTGAGCCTGGCATTTGCCTCTTTGTCGTCACCAAAGGTCTCGGTCTTGGAATCAAAGTGAATGTCTCGACCGAGATGGTAGGAGATATTGCCAAGATGGCAAATCATTGTGCTGAGCCGCCCGATCTCCACATCCGAGTTAGGTTCCTTGCGACTCTTCATACAGTCCAGGAAGTTCTTAGTATGAGACCCGCCCGACGATTTGACGACAGGGTCTACCACACCCCCTTGGTGATGCACGCGCCATCCGTCGTCATCAACAATAAGCGTTCCTTCGGTCCCATAAAAGCCGGTGCCGCCATCCATCCCTTCAAAGGGACGATGGTTTTGAAAGCTCTGCAGTTCCCAGACCAGCATGAAATCGCCGTAATCATAGGTGACCACCTGCGTGTCGGGCACCTCCTTGGCGTCGTTCAACCAGTAGATACCCGAAGTGTTGGAAATACGTTTGGGCAAGCAATTGTCAAAACCACGCATGGATTCAATGGCCCACATGGCAACGTCCAGCATGTGAACTCCCTGGTTCCCGAGTTCACTGTTTCCATAATCCCAGAAAAATCGCCAGTTGTAATGGAACCGGTTTGGATTGAAGGCTCTTTTCGGCGCGGGCCCAAGCCACATGTCGTAGTCCACTTGCGATGGTGCAGATGCGTCTGGAGGAGTTCCGATACTCTCGCGGACCTGGCACATCCAGGCCTTAATCGAACAGAGCTTCCCCAGCTTTCCTGAAGCGACGTACTCAGCGGCGGTCTTGAAATGCTCGCCACTCCGTCGGTGAGTGCCAACCTGCACGACCCGCTTGTACTTTCTCGCGGCATCGCGCATCAATTGGCCCTCCCGAATGGTCTGGGACAGCGGTTTCTCAACATAGACGTCCTTGCCGGCCTGGCAAGCCGGAATCATGATAAGGACATGCCAATGATCGGGCGTGGCAATGATGACCCCATCAATCTCCTTGTCGTCCAGCACCCGGCGGAAATCTCTGACTGTACCAGGGGCCCGGTTTTGGACCTCCTTGATTTTGGCGCCCACCTTTTCGAGGACCTCGCCATCGATATCGCAAATGGTCTTGATTTCAGCTCCATCCTTGATCGCGTTTGTTGCGACATAATTGCCCTGATGGCGGGCTCCAATGAGCGCCAGTTGAACTTTCTCATTCGCTCCCATGGCACGCGGGTTTAGATTGACAAAGCCTCCAGCAACAGCCGATGTTATGCCGGCTTTCTTCAAAAACGATCTGCGTGTCTCTTCTTGCATGTCGGGACTCTCCTCTTTGGACTATCCAATTTGGTTACCGCTTTTTCTGCAACAACAGTGCCCAATCCAGCCAGCCCGGAGTCTTAGGCAAGGTCCACACCGGCCCTTCCACGGGGGCCAGTGGGACCGTTTCTCCCGTGTAGGCGTTAAACCACTTTGCCTCGTAGCTCCCCGGCTCGAGTTTGATTGTCACCTCGCCACACTCTTCCTTATATTCGTAGGCTGCCTGATTGCCGCACAGAGAGCGTTGCGGAAGATAAACGGCGTAGATTTCGCCAGGCTTCGCGAGGCAGAAGACTCCCTGGCTGACAAGTTCGTCGTGGGGCTCCGTTTTCCACCATTCAAAACTGGTGAAGAAATCCACCATATGCGCATAGCCTCTTAACATGACCATGGTGTCATCGCCCCGTCCATTGATCCAGCCGCCGCCCGCATCGGGCCAGACGTTGGTGCCGCGGCGACAGCTTTCTCCGGCGGTCCCGTAAGCACCTGCCATCGCGATGTCCCACGCTACCCGACGCAGCGTCTCCGGGGAATTCCCATCCGGATACGGTGCCCAGTGCGGATAATGGTCTTCGTAGCCGTATTCTTCATTGGTCTGCGGAATGATCCTGCCTGTTTTGATCTGGATCTGCCGTTCCTCCAGCATCAACTCGTGTTGCCGGCGCGACCAATCCTGGATGGAAGTGAACCCGAACCAGTCCGAGGCACGGTCCTGGTTCTTACGATGCACTGGATGGCTGGTGGCCAAATGCTTGTAGGGATCCCAACTCTCAATCAGAGTTCCCGTCTCATGAGCCCACTTCTCGTCGCGAAAGCTGTCGAGGTCGTCTCCCAGGTCATAGGTAATGTTGGAGAACGCACTCAACCGCGCGACCGCGTACCGGATGTAACGACGCTCGTCGTCGCTGGAGGCCGCCGGTTGGGCCTTGTGAGTGGATATGTCCAGAATCGCCGAAATAATCACGTTGCGGTCTCTGGCAAACCGCACCATGCGTTCCCATTTCTGCCAGTAGGGAACATTGAAGCGCGTGAAGTCGATCCCGGGGCGGTCGAGACTTTCCGGGTCCTGTGCAATCCAAGGCCGCAGGAAAAGCGAGAAATTCTCGCCCGGCATCACGGGTTCCCCCCAGAGAATGTTCGTTGCACCGGCAATCAATGCTCGAATCCGGTTGATCTTGAGCCCGTGAAGGCGCTCAATGATGTAGTTGATGACCCTGTCCTCACGCCATCCCGCCAGCCAGAACGCGGTAGTCCCGTTGAAGAAGTAGTGTTCGCCCGTACCCTCCCAAATGAAGTGCCAAGGATACTTGGGATCCACGCGGACAGGCCCTTTTCGGTGGCCGTCAGAAGCCCGGAAGGTGCCCGTATGCTTCATTTCGAAGTCGCCTTGCCGGTAGGCAAC
>JBGPHY010000736.1:0-3275 GCA_041484625.1 Terriglobia bacterium
AGAATCCCCGCTTGGGTGTCGTCGTACTTGCCGGAATACCACAACTCACGGATGTCCCACGTGGTCCGCCAAAGCTGTCCGCCAGCCTTCCTTCCCCACAGCCAGGGTTTCCTGGGTCCCCATTCACAAATGGAAAAGACAATAGGGCGTCCGGTCTTGCGCAGGGCCTGGGCCATTGTGCTATAGCGTTTGATGGCGGTGGCCTGATCTTCCGGGGCAAAGCAATAGTCATATTTCAAGTAGTCAACACCCCAGGAGGCAAAGGTGGCCGCATCCTTCTCTTCATAGCCAAAGCTTGCCGGTTGTTTCTCACAAGTCAATTCAGCGGCATCCGAATAGATTCCGAGTTTCAACCTCTTGGAATGGACATAATCCGCCAACACCTTTATCCCGTGAGGAAACTTGGCGGGATCGGGCTGCAGAACCCCTTGGGCATCCCGTTTCCCCTGCCAGTAATCATCAATACAGATGTAGCGGAAGCCGGCGTTTTGCATTCCTGACGACACCATGGCATCCGCCATCTCCTTGATTAAAGTCTCATTCATGTTCGGACCGAAGTTATTCCAACTCATCCAGCCCATAGGTGGTGTGGGAGCCAACAAGGTGCTAATGTCTTGGGGGGGAGCAGCCGCCAATGAGTGGATCAAGAATGAGGCTACCAATAAGCTCATCCAGACTAGCGTTGAGCGAAGGGACTGAACCATGGTTGACTCCTTTTCTCAGGAAACTACCGCTTTCTTCCTGAGCCGACCGGCTCTCTTCCCAATATCTTCTGGATACTTCAAGGCCAGGGCCCGAATCTCATAGGTGAACTTCAGAAAAAGCTTCTCCCACCGTTTGGCTTCCTCGGGTGTATATGAATAAAAGCCCCGTGCGTTGGAGACTCCCCGGGCGCCTGATTGAACCACCTTCTCCATCAGAGGAGGGACCTTGGTCTCACAACTCAACTCCGGCCATAGATCCTTCATGACCGCCATATAGGCAGGAATCCCGGTCAGGTCCATGAAGCGGAAGGGCCCGGCAAAGGTCATCCAGTAGCCATAATCGTTGCGTAGAGACCGATCCACGTCTTCGATGGTGGCGTAATCGTTTTCCACCAGGTAAAACGCTTCCCTCAACATGGCATACATAATTCGGTTGGTGATAAAACCGCGGATGTCCCTCCGCAAGAGGGACGGCTCTTTTCCCCAATGACGCGCCATGGCGACCACTCGCTCGGCGTATTCCATCCGAGTGTGATTGCCGCAGATGACCTCCATGAACCGCGTCACGTGGGCTGGCTCGGCCCAGTGGATTCCCAGGATTCGCTCCGGATGCCGTGTCCCTTCCTGGAGAATAGTGACCGGGATGGCTGAAGTGTTGCTCCCAATCAGTGTTCCCGGTGCAACTACTTCTTCCACCCTGGCGAGAGCCTCCTTCTTCGTCTCAAGGCTCTCGATGATCGACTCGATCACAATCTGCCGGTCTGCTAGACTGGCGTAATCCTCCGAGACAGTAAAGTTCTGGATGAGCCGGTCCGGAGAACGCTTCAGTAAGCCTTCTTTGGCCATCTGCTTCAGCAACGCCAAAGTGTGGCGTTTGGCATTCCGGTGCTTGGCGAGACTGCGGGTCACGCCCACCACCGGATGTCCGGCCGCTAGCAGGCAAGCGATAATGCTGGTGCCCATCAATCCCAGCCCGATCACGCCCACCGGGATTTGGGCTGGGTTCAACTGTTCGGACCCTCTTTCCCTCAAGGCCCGTCTCTTACCATTGCTAGGATCTTTAGATGGCATGGATTCTCCCTCTCACAAGTGCAATCGCATTTATCATGACAATCAGCTTTCCAGAGCGAAATAGGGCTTTCGGTTTTTCCATTGACCTCGGGTGAAATCCGGGCATGACATGGGCTGGCTGCCCTTGACAATCGATTCTTCGGAGAGCGGGATGATCACGCTCATGGTTACCGAATCATAAATGTCAATCGGTGTCGGCGTCTTGTTCCTGACGGCCTTAATGAACTCCTGGATCTCCAGATAGTCCGGCTCTCCGTGGCCAAAGACTCCGTGCGCCTTCCGTTGCTCGGGGTCTCCCAGCCCCCGATAGAGGCGATGCTCGTATTGTTTCTCGAAAGGTTCCAACCGCTCCCAGACATGATGGTCATTCCCCTTAGGGACTATGCCGTCCATGAATACCGACCAGCGCTGCTCGTTGTAAAGTCCCCGGGTCCCTTCAATTTCCCAGCGATTATCATAAGGCCGAGGCGTCTGCATGTCGTTGTTAATGACAATCGTATTCCCTTTCTTGGTCTTGACCATCGAGGTGACGATGTCAGACTGCTTGAATTGCTGTTTGGCCATGGGATGATCCGGCCCGAACTTACGGCGAAAATGGTCATTGATGCTGATGGAACGGTTGGCCATGGAGACCACCGTATCAAAGGCATCTCCACAATTGATGTCCATCCAGCTCAACACCGGCCCGAGACTGTGCGTGGGGTACTGGTCCGCATTGCGCTTGAGTAGGTACTGGCCGGTCCAGCGCGGCATCCCTTTTTCGTCAAACCACCAGATATCGGTGCAGTCGTGCGAATGGGCGCAATGGCAATGGATGATCTCTCCAAAGAGTCCTGCCCGGATCATGTTCAGCACCACCAAGTTCTCACCACGGAAGCTCCAGTTCTCCAGCATCATGCAGGGGACCTTGGTTTCCTCCTGCGTCTTCACCAATTGCCAAAGTTCGTCTAGAGTAATTCCAATAGGGACTTCCACTCCGGCGTACTTGCCAGCTTTCATGGCGTAGAGGGCCATGGGGGTGTGCCAGTGCCAGTAGGTGGCAATGATCACCGCATCCAGATCGTCACGGTCCATCAGCCGCTTGTAGTCTTCTTCGTTGCGGCCGTAACCCTCGGGCCGTTTGCCTCGGGCTTTCTCCACCACGGTCAGGTTCTTGTCCAGGTATTCTTTGTTGATGTCACAAATGGCGGGAACTTCGACGCCTGGCATGGCCAAAGCGATTTCCAGCAGGCCGGAACCGCGCATGCCGACGCCGACAAAACCGACTCTCACTTTCTTGTCACCTTCAGCGAACAGCCGCTCGCTGCGGCTCAGGGCTGAAGCCATGGCCACAGCACCGCTGGCTCTCAGAAAATCCCGACGGGTTTTCTTAGGACTCATTGCAGAAGCTCCTCTTAAGAATTGGAAATCTCGAGATGCATTCAGGATCCGACTTCATCTTCAACACAAAAACGACTTTTATGACAACTCGGGTTTTAGTGTGGGAGTCGCGCTCCTGCG
>JBGPHY010000737.1:0-3275 GCA_041484625.1 Terriglobia bacterium
CCCTCATGCCTTCTGTCGTGCACGACACCGAACGCTGGGCCAACAATCGGGCTCAATCCTCGCATTTGTCGCTCAAGCTGTCGGACCGGCTGTCTACCCGAAAACCTCGTAGCCTGTGATTTCTAACGTTTTAGAGAAGTTGTGAAGCCAGCCCACCTCTGGTTATCTTAGGGAATGAAAACCTTTAAGCCCTTCTTTCTGTTGGTGCTTGGATCCCTACAACTCGGCTGGCAGGTCATCCGTTATGCCCTGATCTTTGTCTCAGCCTTCTTCCGGCAACGAGCCTCATTGGGATGTGAACTGGTTGCCATTCGAAGTCAGCTCAGCTTCTACAAAGAAAGTATCCGGCAAAAGAAACAGCCTCGACCTCACTTTATCCCAGCCTTCCGGCTCGTGTGGGTGTGGTTGTCCACCGTGTGGAGTGGATGGAAGACCGCAGCCGCGTTGATGAAACCCAAGACGGTTCTCCAGTGGCATGACAGTGCCTTTCGTCAATGGTGGCGCTGGAAATCCCGGCGGAAAGGAGGCCGTCCAACCATCAGCCCAGAAATGCGTGGCTTGATCCGACGATTGAGTCGTGAGAATGTTCTGTGGAGTGCGGAAACAATCCATGGACACCTGGTGCTGCTCGGTTTCGATCCACCTTGCCCAGACACCATCCGGAAGTACATGATCAAGCCGCCCGGAGGAAGTAGGGGAAAGTCTCAGCATTGGCTGACCTTTCTGCGTAACCACCTGCCAGTCTCCTGGGCGATGGACTTCTTCACGGTGCCCACTGCTACGTTCCGAGTGCTTTATTTATTGTTCGTTATCGAACATGGCCGCCGCAGAATCGTCCACTTCAATGTCACAGACCACCTTACCGAAGAAAATGCGAACAATGAAGGAGGGCATGCAGAACCCCGTACTCACATTCACGAAGGCAGCGGCTACAAGCGACCAGCCGACGATATAGCCGACCATTTCTGGTGCGTTGGCGCGCTTTGGAATATCACACGGAGGGATTCCAGAAGTCCGCGACGACCACGCCGTCTATCTCGGGCACTGGCTCAACGTGCTGAAGGAAGACAAGCGCGAGATCTTCTCCGCCGCCCCGCCCACGCGCAACGCGCCGCCGATTTTCTCAACAGCCTGCAGCCGCAGGAGAGCGCCGCGTCCGGGGAAGGGCGCTTCGGCCCCGCTTCCGGATTTTTCCGGGCTCCGCCCTGGCCCCGGCCAGCGGTTATGGACCTTTACCATTCACGCCCAGGATCTGCGCTCCGCCGAGTAACTGAGCCAGAACTGATCGAGCTTAGTTTACGCCGCTACTTCCACTCCCAGTACTTCGTCGTGATGTTGTCGTTCGCGTCGCTGTCGTGTTCGTAGACCGCCGCCATGCCTTTGAGCCCGGCCAGCTTGCCCGACCCGTTCTGGAAGTAGATCGCGCCCCGGTAGCTGGCGCCTCCGCCCGGCTTCATCTTTCCGGCTCCCTGGCCCTTCCAGCTCACCATGTCGCCCTCTTGGGTCGAGACGATGCCCTGACCCTCGCCATAGAGGAATCCACCCGGCTGGACGGCCGACCAGTAGGTCCCCAGGTTGACCGCTGCCAGCCCCAGGATCTTGGCGTTGGTCCGCATGTTCACTTCCACCTTGGGGCCGCCCCCACCGGAGTCCAGCACGCGCAGCGCCGTTATCTTGCCCTGCTCTTCACCGATCAGATTGCCTAGCATAAACAGCCTCCTTTAGTACAAAGTTATAACCCGACTCAGGCCTTGGCCTTCGTTTGCGGCTGCAAATCAGCCGCGCTCGGTCGTGGGATCGATCATTTTCCGGATTTCCGTGATCTTCGTCGCCGGAAAGCCACTCAGCTCGGCATGACGCTTGATGATTTCTTCATCCTTGGCCAGATAGACACAAACCGTTTTGTCTTCTGCCACGAACGATTCGATCCATCTGGATATCGGGACCTAGCTGCCGAAGCACGTCGTTCGACATCTTAGAGGCTCCCCGTAACTGCTCGCAGTCCAGAGTTCCAACTTGCGGTACGTCTCTTTCAATCAGGAATCGTTTCATTGATCTTCTCCCTTCTATGGCGAGTGACTTCAGTTAATGGGTGTGCCGATCGATTCTAGCCTTTCTCAACCGAGCCGTTCGCTTCCCTCCAACCTTTGAAGCCTCCGCCCAGGCATGAGACACGCGAGAGTCCCATGGTCTGCGCCGTCTCGGACGCTCAAACCTGTGCCCTTCTGCCTATGAGTCGTGTGCAGCCTTCGCGTCCCACTATTCCTTCGGCTTGGCGTAGACTGCGCCGCCTTGAAAGTCGATCCCAATGAATGGCTCGTTTCCAACAATCCATGCGTCGTGCCCGGGCGGGATCACACCGACGTCTCTTGGCCCAAACTCCACCTCCGAGCCGTCATCCATGCGCACTCCCATTCGCCCGGAGACAACATGCATCAGGTGACCCACCTGGCAACTCTCTGTACCTACTACGGGCTTGACGCACTCCGACCAGCGCCAGCCCGGTTCGAAGCGCACCCGCATCGCCGCTACGTCACCGAGCTTGACCACCTCGATCCTCCCTTTCTCGATCGAGCGCGTCTCCTCGGGGTTGTCGAAGCACTTACGTTCCATCCTTGGCATCGCCGTTCTCCTCCTGACCGGGATTTCCGTTTTGCCATCCCAGGCTGCGGAAATTATCTAGGTTTTCGATTTTGGAACCCAATTTTCCGAAATTATACACCCAACCACTTGGCCGTGCAATGCACCACGTTCGGAAGTGGGCGAGGCGATTGTGTCCGGATGGTCGATTATCGGAAACTGAGAATAACAAGTGTTTCCAATCTCCAGAAGCTCCTCTATTGGAATCCCCGGCATACAAATGCCTTGCAGACGTCACCGTGGAACTATGATCAGAGTAAACTGTGTTGAGAAATCACCATCCCACTCGTTATGGAACCGAGTTGCTGAGCTGAAGACTTACTTGGTAGAAATAGACTGATTCAAAATGGATGCATTGAATTCCAACTATTTTTCCTCAAAGTCGGCTGGCGTTTGCGATGGTTCGGCCACCGAATCTAGCAGATTGCGATGGATAGATGAATGCTAGCCCGTTTATCGAGACTTATTGGCTTTAAGACTGGGAAGATCGTGTTCTCGCCCGTGACCTGTGGCAGCTAGTTTCCGATTTCCCCGTGAAACGTGGTAAAGCTACTTAACTGGCTGCAGGTAAGCGACAAAAGTCTGGCAACAGCTTCAAGGCAACCTGCACGCTTGCGGAACCTTGCCGGAGAACC